>JAYVFX010000745.1:0-5123 GCA_043772795.1 Deltaproteobacteria bacterium | reverse complement strand
GCCCTGAGCTTGTCGAAGGGTGGACGGAGGGTTTATCAACAGCTTCTTAGATGAGATCAGTCATCGGCTTGCACAGAAGACCGAACAGGCTACGCTCTTCACGTTGCGCTGGCGTGTGGTGTGATCTCATCACATGTCGATGCGTTCAACATATGCCCTGCCAGCGTCGCACATCTCCCAAGGATGTTGTATCGTGATACGTTACAAGCTACTTTGGCGCGAATGATCAAGCGGTTTCGGCACAAGGGCTTACAACGGTTCTTCGAGACTGGGTCCAAGGCTGGAATCCAGGCCGCGCACGTACCGCGACTGCGGATGCAATTGGCACGGCTGGACAAGGCTGTCAGTCCGCGAGACATGGACTTACCAAACTGGAGGCTGCACACTCTTAAAGGCAATCTTGCTGGTCATTGGGCTGTGTGGGTAGATGAGAATTGGCGACTGACATTCACGTTCGAGGGCGAGGATGCAACTCTGGTAGATTACCAGGATTACCATTAGTGAGGCGATTATGAGACGCATGTTCAATCCACCCCATCCAGGTGAGGTGCTCAAAGACGGAGTATTCGAGGGTGGAGGAATCTCGGTGACGGATGCGGCACGGCAGCTCGACATATCCCGTGTGCAGTTGTCGCGCCTGCTTAATGGACGGGCCGGAGTATCGGCGGACATGGCCGTCCGGCTGGCGATGTGGTTAGGGGGGAGCCCAGAATCCTGGCTACGGATGCAAACCGACTACGACCTCTGGCAGAGTCAGCGACGCGGGCGTCCAGTGGTGAAGAGGCTTAGACGCGCTGCGTAACAAGATTGAGCGAGGATCAAACGTGAAGCGACCTATACGCGTGCGCATAGCGCACGGAACGACGAATTTATGGTAACGTTCCCGTTGGGAGTATGCGTCCATGCCAAAGCGAGTCAGCAAAACCGGAAGCGAACTCTTTATCGTCGATAACAGCGACGAAGACTGGAAGGTGGTGCGTTACCTCCATGATTGGTGTCAGCTTTCTAAATCGATCGATGTGGCGACGGGCTATTTCGAGATCGGTTCTTTGCTTACTCTCAAGGATGAATGGCAGAAAGTCGATCACATCCGAGTCTTGATGGGCGACGAGGTTTCTCTCCGAACCAAGAATACTTTCGTTGCTGGACTCACAAAGGTCACAAACCGCCTCGATTCTAGTCTAGAGTCGGAAAAGCAGAAGAATGATTTCCTGGCAGGCGTACCTGCCATAGTCGAAGCTATCCGCTCTGGGAAGATTCAATGTCGAGTCTATCGTAAAGATAAATTTCACGCCAAAGCTTACATTACTCATGCTCGTCTTGAGGTTGTTGGCTCTAGCGCCTTGGTTGGTTCGTCCAATTTCACCCATCCGGGCCTAACAGAGAATATAGAACTTAATGTGCAAATCACGGGGCAGCCCGTTAACGTCTTGCAAGAATGGTACGAAGATCACTGGGCAGACGCCGAAGATGTCACCCCAGAAATTCTCCGCACGGTCGAACGCCATACGCGCGAATATTCACCCTTTGAAGTGTACGCTAAGGCTTTGCAGGAATTCTTCCGTGGCCACGAACTCACCGCGAGCGAGTGGGAGCAGCATGGCGGTTCCAGAATCTACCCAATCCTTGACCAGTATCAGCGAGAGGGCTACCACGCGTTGATGAAAATCGCGAACCGCTACAGCGGAGCGTTTCTGTGTGATGGCGTAGGACTTGGCAAAACCTTCGTTGGGCTAATGCTGATAGAGCGGCTGGTTGTTTACGATCGCAAACGCGTTGCACTCTTTGTTCCTAAAGGGGCGCGCAAGCCGGTTTGGGAAAAGGAGTTGCAGAGATACCTGCCACAATTGTTTGGTGACTTCAGCAACGTGGTAGTTTTCAATCACACCGATCTTCTGCGTGGTGGAGAGTTCCCCGACAGGCTCAATCGTATTAGGGAAATGGCAGACGTCATCATCATCGATGAAGCTCACCATTTCCGCAACACGGGCATTCGTGGAGAGGAAGGAGAGCGACAATCTCGCTACTGGCAACTGTATGACATCGCTGAAGGGAAGACGATGTATCTGTTGACCGCTACTCCGGTGAACAACCGCCTAACTGATCTGCAGCATATGATGGAATTGTTCTCTCGGCGTCAGGCCGACTACTTCAGAGACGCACCTTTAGGAATCCATTCGCTGCCTGGTCACTTCCGCAAGATGGAGAAAGATCTGGAGCATCTCATTTTCCAGAAAAATGATTCATTGAACGGGGTAGAGACCAATCTCGCTGAGGCTGAACAGGTGCTTGTGACTGACGCGCTTTTTCGCTCCTTAGTCGTCCAACGGAGTCGAGCCTACGTGAAAAAGAGTCAACTTCAGCACGGCGGTTCCATAGCGCTATTTCCACAACGCGAGGACCCTAAAGTCGTCGAATACTCGGTGAAGAAGACCTACGGCCGGCTCCTCTCGATGCTTGAATCAGCGTTCGCTAAGGAGAAACCGCTGTTCTCCTTAGCGATTTACTATCCGCTTAAGTACTACAAAGGCCCAGACTCATCGATCAACCCTTTGGAAGAAGGGCGTCAAAAAGAGGTGGTCGGCCTTATCCGCACGCAATTCTTGAAGCGATTCGAAAGCGCAGCGCAGTCTTTCGATATGTCTTGCCAAGCGCTCCTTCTCAAGCTTATGGCCTGGGTCACGAAGCACAGTCAGACCGAGGCTGAAAAGCAGCGGCTGGATCGGTGGACTCGTCAACACAAGGAGTTGATTGACTACGTTCGAGAAACACAGAGTGAACTCCGAGAAGAGGAAGGAGAGTGGGACGAAGAAGACGTCATCTCTGAGGAAATGCTTGAAGCCGTTGAGGCACTGGACCGCAACGAGTTCAGGGTCGAGGAGATCCTTGCGGAAACCTTCTTGGACCTCGATCAATTGGCAGATTTCCTCGACGAGTTGAAGAAGTTCAAACCGTCGCACGATGACAAACTAAAAGCGCTCCTGAAGCTGCTGAAAACCGACCCCATACTCAAGAAGCACAAGGTTCTGATCTTCACCGAATTCATGGACACTGCGCGTTACCTCAAGCAGCAATTGATGAACGCCGACATCAGCGGCGTCGATGAAGTTGATAGCCAGGTGAAACGAGACCGTGGAGATATTATTCGTCAATTTGCTCCGTATTATAACGGCTCGTCGAGTGCGCAACTTGCCGAGGAAGGGCTAGATGAAACACGCGTCCTTATTTCGACGGACGTGCTCTCGGAAGGGTTGAACCTGCAGGACGCTACTCGGCTCATCAATTATGAACTGCATTGGAACCCCGTCCGCCTGATGCAGCGCATTGGCCGAGTGGATCGACGCATGAACCCGGAAATCGAAGCCCAGATTGTGGCGGATCACCCTGATCAGAAATCCCTACGAGGCCGAGTTGCGTACTGGAACTTTTTGCCGCCAGACGAACTCGACGAGCTGCTAAAGCTATACCAACGGGTTTCACATAAGACGCTTCGCATTTCCAAAACCTTCGGTATTGAGGGGAAAAAACTCCTCACGCCCCAGGATGACTATGAGACATTGAAGGACTTGACGGAATCTTACGAAGGTACGACCTCACCGTCCGAAGACATGCACCTGGAGTACCAGCAACTTTTGCAGGACTACCCAGACTTGCCAGCGAGGCTGACCGCACTCCCGGGACGAGTGTTCAGCGGCAAACACCATCCTGTAGCAAACACCAAAGCTGTGTTCTTTTGTTTTGCCCTTCCTGCTCCGGGAGCCAGAGCTCAGGAGGAGGAGAGAGCCGATGCAGGCGTATGGACCGAAGAGGCTGGTAGCGTCAAGTGGTATCTGTACGATCTCGCAACCGAAAAGATTCATGAGGAACCAACAGGGATTGTCAGTGTGATTCGTTGCAGGCCTGAGACTCCGCGTAAGCACGATATCTCGAACGAGACACTGTCTGACATCCGTGCCAAAATCGAGAAACACATTAAGAACACCTACCTGAAGCAGGTTCAGGCTCCGATTGGGGTGAAGCCGCTCCTGAAAGTGTGGATGGAGCTGAGTTAGAGGGGGTTTCCGTGGGCACTGCTGATCTTGAACATCTTCGCTCTATCAGAACCTTTCCGTCACTGGTCAAATATCTTCGCGATGAACTCGACTGGCCGATCGAGTCTGACGACTTTGATGACCTCACTTTCGATTACCAGCCGGAAGAACTCGGCCTTGACGCCAAAGCTGCGGTCAAGATCAAAGAGATCAAGCAGCTCCGCCCTCTGGTCACAAACCAACCCTGGGGCATCTTCTTCGTCAATTTCGAGCCTAAGCGCCTGCCGGTTGTGGTGCTGCGTCGCATTCTTGCGAACCTTGTCATCAAAAGTCGCGCGGGGCAAAATGCTGATCGACCACGCTGGAAGCTTGGCGATCTGCTGTTCATCTCTGCCTACGGTGGCGAGGATACGGACCAACGCGAAATTGCCTTTGCGCATTTCCACCAAAGCGAGCAAGACCTTCCCACGTTGCGTGTCCTTGGCTGGGATGGTGCCGATACTCCGCTCAAGCTCGAACATGTTGCGCATACTTTGGCGGACAAGCTTCGCTGGCCGAACGATCCGACGAATACCGATGCCTGGCGCACCCAATGGTCCTCCGCCTTCCGCCATCGTCTTGGCCATGTCATCCGTACTGCCGACGCCTTGGCCGAGGTTCTTGCGGATTTAGCCCGGCGTATTCGCGCCGCCGCGCAGCGGCTCATGCAAGCCGAATCGGATAAAGGCCCGCTCACAAAACTCTACAAAGCGTTTCAAGCGGCACTGATTCACGACCTCAAGCCGGACGATTTTGCCGACACCTACGCCCAGACCATCACCTACGGTTTGCTCACCGCCGCCATCTCGCGCACGGAAATGAGCGAAGGCCGCCACGGTACCGCGCTCATCGCTAGCAACGTGACGGACATGGTGCCTATCACCAACCCCTTCCTGAAGGAAATGCTCCAAACTTTCCTTAAGGTTGGCGGGCGCAAGGGTGGGATCGATTTTGACGAACTTGGCATTCAGGACGTTGTCGAACTGCTCCGTGGCGACGAAACCGACCTTCCGGCCATTCTGCGCGACTTTGGCAATCGCACCCGCGGTGAGG
>JAYVFX010000744.1:0-3058 GCA_043772795.1 Deltaproteobacteria bacterium | reverse complement strand
CGACTTTTCAGGTTCATGCCAATCCGCTCGCGGGCAGCGGTCAAGTGGAACGGTTGGTTAGGCGGTTACTCTCTTCCACTGCTCGGACGGGTTGTCTAGTCTCTATATCTTTGTCTTTTGCAGACAGAGTGGCGCTGCCCACTCTGCAAGTGATACTCCCATCACTCCAAATCTGAACGTCGTGAGCTTCGATACGCTGCGAATCGAGAGGCGTTTGCAAGTGCAGCCCTAGCGCTGCAATGGCAGTGTCTAATTCATCGATCACACTAAGGGCTTGGAGATTTACCGCTTCTTCAAATTCCTGAAAGACGTGCTGTACGGTGGAAAAGGCAGGACCAGGAACAAATCGACCAAAGATGAGATTCTCTTCTCTGCGTTCGATCTCAACCTGGCCAAGCTGCTGTTCTTGTCGATCAACCAAATGCACGATTTGCTCAAGCTGTAATTGCATAATTAACACCCCTCGGTGTTGTGAAAGACTCTGGCCAATTGCTCCAGATTCGTGTCGGTAAAACCAGCAACGCCGCTCGGATGAATCAAGCGGGCATGATTGGGAAAACGCGCAGTGGGATCAGGGATCAGATCGAAACCTGTCTGACGTATCGCTGCCGCCGTAGTCGTTCCTACTGTTTGGGCACTATCTCGCCACTTGCGAGAGTTCGGAAAAGCTTGGCGCATCTGGGTAGCTGCTCCTTGAGGTGTTCCTCCTGATAAAAGCGAAATCCCAGGTGGCGTTAACTTCTGCTCAAGTAGTGACAAACGCAGGTTCGCTATGCTTCCCCCACCCAACCGATGCACCACCATTTCTGGTGCAATATCCTCTGGCTTGCCAACCGCCACCTTCAATCTCGTCTCTCTGAAAACATCTTATTCACGTTACCATCAGAGAGCAGATAAGCCTAGGCCAATCAACTGGGCTTAATTGAGCCGGCTAACGCCCCCGCGCACCGCGAGCGGCCAGAACGTAGCTCTTCAGTGTCTGCACAGACCCAACGTGGCCGCGATGCGGTGGCGGGGATTGTTAGGTGTCTACCTTGGCTATTCCTCTCCGAAGAAGCGTCGTCTAATTGTCTCATTGAGTGGCAAGTCTGGACCACTCGAAATATGATCGAGCATCCGAGTTGGGTCTTGGGCGATTAAAGGTAACGCTCGGGCACGGCGCGCTTCTCCCTCTGGCCCTATATCAAACAGCATCTGGGAAAGCCAATTATCTACGGTGTGGATGATTCCGTAATGGCGGTCGTGCTCTTCGGCATACGCATGCCCAGCCTCATCCCAGTTCTCATGACTAAGCAAGGAATCCCGCAATACCCGCACATCCCGCACGGTCAGTGACAGTCCCTGGCCCCAAGCCGGGTCACTGGTTGCGGCGGCATCGCCGATTAACACAACGCCATTCTTGTATGGGTGCTCCACCCAGGTATCTGTCCCATCGAATGTTGCTAGCGGGCCAACTGCTCTCGCTCCCGCATACCACTCCGATGGGGCACCACTTCTGACCGACTCCTCGATGAAGCGTGGAAGAGCTGCGGCTCCCTGTAAACGAGTCCCGATCGCCTTGGTTTGCACCAGGTACGCACGTACATGGCCACCGCCTTGGGGAAACAGCGGGACGCCCTGACCAAGGTTTGGGCTGATGACATAGTAGGAGGTGTCTTCTCGGGGAACAGGCATATCCTCGAATAGTACCCCTGAGATCATCAGATGCTCAGGGTCCTGGTGGGAAGGAAAACCTGCCCATTTGCGGACGACTGACCCTCGTCCGTCTGCCCCGACGATCAACCGGGCTTGAATTTCTTTCACATGCCCGTCTTGTTCAACTTCCACACTCGGCATCACCCCAAGCTTCACATTCCGCACGCTCGCGCCTCGGCGGACTTCGGCTCCTGCATCCACGGCTGCCTGTAATACAACCTCTTGCATAGTGGGGTGATAGAAGGTGAAGCCGGGCAGACGTTGCGGTGTAGTTGCCACGAGATCACGAGGCTCTTCCCAGGTAAGCCCGAGGTAGGTGCCAAACCGAGGGGATTCGTGGGCGCAGGTGTTAAGCAAGAGTGGATAGAGGTCAAGTGCTTGCGTCTCTGCAACACCCCAGGAGGCCATAATCTCGCCCCGAACACGATCTTTGAATTGATGTTCCCGCTCCAGTATGAGCACTCGGGCTCCATGCGCGGCCATGACCTTGCCCAGGGCTGCACCACCCAACCCCCCACCGACTGTGATAATGTCGTAGGTCTCGCTTGCCATGAGCTTCCCCTTTTAGTCTAGGACGATTCAGAAGCCTTCCGAATAGCTCCTTGTTGTTTCAGTTGGCTGGAGAGACACCTAACGCTGCGCCTCAGCGCGAGCGGCCCGACCGTGACGTTTCGGCTTCAACACAACCAACTGGGCCGCGATGAGGTGCAGCGTGATGTTAGAAAACAAACGGTTCGGTAATACAGAACTTACTTTTCCCATGTTGGCCATTACTAAGAGTGGTCAGATTCTTACCGAGATGAATCGTTTTTTTGGACAGGAACTGGTCGTTGTGGTTGTGTTTGGGGACGGACCGCCGAGTTTTTCTACTCAAATTCTTGAGGTTGACATTTTACCTCGCCTTACGGGCACAGCGTCTGAAGAACTGAAGAGCGAGATCCTAAGTGTTTTACGTAAATTTCGCACAACTCGCCCGCAGAGTCCTGACCCTCAACCGTTCCATATATGACCATGATCACTTCATGTATGGATTGTTTGTCGTCGTTGATCAAATCTACCCATTCGCCGATGCGTGGTACTTGGACGTATGGGAGGGTTCCAATTCCATGACGTTGCCCGTCAATGATGGCATAGGTCATCAATTGGTACATAGTTGTCCTTTTCGAGATGAGTTTTCTAACGCCCCCGCGCACCGCGAGCCGCCCAAACGTGGCCTCTCGGCTTTTTCAGAACCGCAACAGGGCGGCGATGCGGTGGCGCGCCGGGTTAGCCAGACTCTGTCCTCACTTGTGCAATACGTTCTACTTCGAAGTTGGCTGCTTCTCAAGCACAACCACCGGAATCTCGCGGTTGGTCTTCTTCT
>JAYVFX010000743.1:0-3070 GCA_043772795.1 Deltaproteobacteria bacterium | reverse complement strand
GGATCGCCTCGCGCGCACCAATCTCCTCCCGCCTCTGCCCGTCCTTATCCGCACCGCCGCTCAGCCCCCTTAATTACCCGGCGTTTTGGAGCAATTACGAAAAACTGTCCTAATATCGCCAATTTTCGTCATCCCAGTCACCACCCAATGCACGCTTGCTAATAACTCCATACCGTAGGGAGACTCAAAGCCTTCAATCAATTGCAGGACACGCTTCATCCGCTCTTCTTGATCTGGGGTTGAAGACGATTGGTTGATTTGCTGTGCCTCTTGAACAGCATCATCAAGCAAGCGAATCGGGGTGCGAGGCTTGTTCTGTCCATCACTAAATCCGCTAATGAAGTGCCCTTCAAACTGAGGCAAGACGTGACGGAGATTATCAGCATACGGGCCGAAGTTGCCTTGCGCGAAACGCAGTTGCAGAGGTTCTCCGGCTACTTGCAAAAAGTAGCGTAGCTTTTGGGCTTCCAAGAGGGTCAGTTCATAGCCGAGCACACAATACTCACTCAACAGTCACAGGACATTAGCTCTTCGCGGGGTCATCTCTGGCCGTTGTGTATTGTTCACCATCCGTGATGGGTCGGGCGAGCCAGTCGGTGCAAAAATCACTGCTTTGACATCGGGAACCTCTTCAAGTGCCTTCTGCATTAAAGGCAAAACTTCTGACCAGTTCAGTCCACCATTGCCACAGCCCAGTGGTGGGATAGCCACTGAATGAATGCCTCTCTGCTTTAGCTCTACCAACGCTTTTAGTCCGACCTGAATGTATTCGAGTTTTGACTTCTCTTTCCCATGTCGTTTGGTGGGAAAGTTGATTTTGTACCTGCTTTTTCATCGCTATATCAAAGATACCGATCTGCTCAACCCACGGCCACAGAAATGATTGGTGAACTAAAAACTCCGCCTGTTTCCTACGCCTACGGTCGGAATCGGCGTTAGTGTTTCTCCAACACTTCAGAAACCGACAAATGAAGAAGTGTAACGAAGAAGGGCCGCAGAGTTTTCTTCACTGGTAATCCGTGGAGGCTGAGCTGTGTAGCGGCTTCAATTTGTTGGGACACAACATCAGCAATGGGGCGGAATACCTTCGCTCGTAGACTTTCCAGATACGACGCAACGGCTTCGTGGATATTCGCTACTGCCTCTTCTTTCGTATCCCCTTGCGAATGGCAGCCTTTGAGGGCGGGACACCAGACGTGAAAGCCACCTTCTTCTTCAGGTTCAAGAATGACTGTGTAGCGCATAATGCCTCCTGAAATTATCCACTGAGGTTTTTGCCCTACCCACAATAACAACTCTCTACAACTCACAATACAGTCTTATCAATTTTGACGACACTCCCTTTTGCCCCCCTTTCGGAAGTGAAAAAAGCTATGTAGAGACAGCGCTGTGGAGGAGGATGGGGCCCGGTGGCCTCACCGGTCTTCAAAACCGAGTTGCGCGGCGTAACGTTGCGCGGATGGTTCGACTCCATCCCTTCTCCGCCACTACGATTAATCGTTGTTTTGCCCCCTCACTCTGTCTCTCTCCCACGCTATACAGTAC
The DNA here is from genome assembly GCA_043772795.1 of Deltaproteobacteria bacterium. Classification (GTDB taxonomy): domain Bacteria; phylum Desulfobacterota; class Binatia; order Bin18; family Bin18; genus VGTJ01. The sequence continues at coordinate 1,525 of JAYVFX010000743.1, read as the reverse complement.
TGCTGGACAAGCCAGCAGTGGTACCCACGTCCCCTACCGAAACTTAAGACTGAGGGAGGAGGTCTTCCGCTCTGAAGATCCCCCTGAGATCAAGCAGAAACGCTCCATCGTGAATACGCCCAAGGATAGGCGGATCGGAGGAACGGAACCGAGCTGCAATCTTTTCCACTGATAATTGAGGATGGCGGATCGCAATCGCGCGACTCGGAATCTCTTCTTCGGGAAGCGTGCCACTGCCAATTTGTGCTTTCGCATCTTCTACGGTGATCAGAAACCCGTCGCCCAATCGCTGTTGCAACAACAGCACAGCCTGTGCAGCAACGGCATCCATTGCTTCTCGCGAACGCGTAAGCCAGCGAAGCGTTGGTAACGCGTTCGCCAAATCCGGAGCTCGACGGTACAGCCGCAACGTTGCACTGAGTGCCGCGAGTGTGAGCTTCCCGACTCGTAACGCGCGCTTGAGGGGGTTTTTCTTTATACGAGCGATCCATTCCTTGCGTCCAACAATGATGCCCGCTTGTGGACCACCTAACAACTTGTCACCACTAAACGTCACAACATCAGCACCCATCACCACACGCTCAGCAACCACCGGTTCCTTCGGCAAGCCATACGCTGACAGATCAAGCAGTGCACCTGCCCCAAGGTCTTCCATCACCGGAATCTGACGCTCGCGACCAAGCGCGACCAGTTCTGCAAGCTCAACTGCACTACTAAAGCCGATAATACGATAGTTACTGGGATGTACTTTCAGAAGCACGCCAGTCTCAGGGGAGACGGCGTCTACATAGTCAGCAATACGAGTGCGGTTTGTTGTTCCCACTTCACGCAGCGTCACCCCACTCTTATGCATGACGTCAGGAATGCGGAAGGAACCGCCGATCTCGATTAGCTCACCACGAGAGACAATACCCTCTTTCCCCTCAGCAAGCGAGTTCAAGGCAAGCAAAACAGCCGCTGCATTATTGTTCACCACCGTGACAGCCTCGGCACCGGTCAAGGCCAGCAAGTCGTCTGCGACCACATCATCGCGATCCCCACGCCCAGCCTCGGCAAGGTCATATTCCAAGGTCACAGGCGAACTGCCAACACGGATAATTTCGTCGAGTGCAGCTTTTGCTAATAGCGCGCGACCTAAATTGGTATGCAGCACTGTCCCAGTGGCGTTGACTACCGACCGCAACGGTGAGCGATCTTCTTGCGCAATGGCATGCGCAACTCGGCCTGCGATCTCACTTTCTCTTATCAATGTGGGAGAAGTACCCGAACGAATCTCTTGCCGTAACACCGCTAAGGTATCACGGACTTTCTCCGTCACATACGAACGGTTGTATCTGAGGAGCAGGTGACTTAGAGTGGGCGCGGATAAAAGCTTTTCAACTGACGGGAGTGCTCGCAATTGTGCCTGTATTGTTTCCTGGTTTCGTTCCATAGCGGTAGCAGCTTGGCATAGGGGTGCAGGGCGTGCAACGGTGTGAGGGTACAGTTCCTTTGCATTTTTAGGAGGAGAGTATGGTAACTGCGG
>JAYVFX010000742.1:0-4980 GCA_043772795.1 Deltaproteobacteria bacterium | reverse complement strand
TCATTCTGAGCCCTTCGATAAACTCCGGACAGGCTACGCGGGTGGCGCCTGCGCGGCAATGGTACAGAGCCACACTTTTTATGAATGACCAGCGACTGTGGGATGGGGCAAGATTGACGAGCCAAGCGGCAAGAAAATCCGCACGGTCGTCCCGTGCTTCAACTCACTATTGATACGAAGTTCTCCATTGTGAGCTTGGACGATATGCTTGACGATTGCCAATCCGAGCCCAGTGCCTCCGAGTTCACGCGAGCGAGCTTTATCGACGCGATAAAAACGTTGCGTGAGGCGGGGCAGGTCTTCTTCAGGAATGCCGTAGCCAGTGTCGGAGACGGCGAGTTCGAGCCACTTTCCGTCCGAGGTCCGAAGTCTGCTCCTTCAGCACCGACCCCTGACTCCCGACCCCCGTATAATTTGTGCCGAAACGGTGACCGTCCCACCGGCCAGTGAGTACTTAATCGCATTGTCGATGAGGTTGACGAGGACTTGTTGGAGACGGTCGTTGTCGCCTTTTAGTGCGGGAAGCTCTGGTTGGCAGTTGTGTTCCAAAGAATAGTAGGGTGGGTCATGACCCACCCTATAGAACTCTGTTTCCTGCTTTCCTTTCATCACTTTCAGTTCTAAAGCTTACCTTGTACGCCAATTCGACTGATTGGGCGCGAGGTACGCGCCCAACACCTGCAATATCCCTCTCTGCGATGACGCTCTCGTATTTTTCAGTTGGCAGTGATGTGACTACCTCCTGCGCTCAAAAGCTATGGAAGCGGACAGGTTGGCAGTGATGCAGATTCTGATCTGCAAGTGGTTCCCACGTTTCCCTGACAGAACTCCCACTGCGCGGTATCTCCATTCACAGTAAACTTACGAATAGAGGAGCCAAAAGAAGTCTTCTGTGGGGTCAGTTGGCGAAAATTGGTGTCAGTACCAACAAGACAAGCCGCATAGTATGCTGATCCTTCGCCCAATCGCGCATCCTCTGTCAGTTGCCAAGTCGCAACTTTCTGACTGTGAATCAGGAAGTCAGACAGACGCCCGAAAGTCTGAGTCTCTTGTGTTAATTGCCGAATCCCTAACGGATGACCACTCCGGAGGTCATTGACGTAGTAGGCTTCTCCTGGGTCTGCTCCCAGCGCATCCCTGTCAAATTGCCAGACCACGATGTTGCGAATAACATTGAGATCTGAAAGACGCTGCCCGAAATCGGCTGTCTGGGAAACCTGTTGTTGGTTGCATTCATACCAACTACGATCCCCAACTCTCTTCAATGCACAGATCAGGTCTGGAGGCGGCGGTGGAGTGTTGCGTTTTCCTACCGCCACCTCTACATTGTCATATTCGACGCCTACATAAAATGAATCGCGAAAATCCTCAGTAAGAGCAACTTCAGTCAGGGCAGCTATTTGTGCTGGCGTGATCGGATAATGGTTTGTTTCATAGACTCCGCCAGAGTGAGTCAAACGACCATAGGCTGTGCCCGCACTCCCATCAATGATCACTTCAAGGTGTACCGGTTGATCAAACCCTCCGTGAAATATTTCGGAACCGCTAGGCGTGTAGAACTGCCACTTTGATTGCTCCCTGTCGACGGTGTTGTACCAGGCTGCATACCACCCTACAGACGTTGTAAAGTCACGAGATGCCAAATATGGTCCGGAGCCATGCGATCGATACGCAGTGAAAGCATAGGAGTCCACGGAAAACGTAGAAATGCTAGTAAGAGAAAGAGGCTTTGGTAGTGAATGCTGAACTGATGCGATGTTGGCATCAATATATTGGAGGTCCCCCGTGCGTATGCCACCGTTGACTACTGTGGAGCTCAAGCCATTTCCTGCCGAAAGAATGATCGGAGCCTGAAATCTTGAGGATTGGTACCAGCCACCCTGCCCTGCAAGCCCAATTCCCGTAACGTAGCTCTCAAAATTATCGGAGAATAATGGTGAGGCCGCAAAACTTAATTCCGGTACAATAAAAAAGATTGATACCAGCAGAATCGTACATACATCTTTTATTATTTTCATGATACTCTCCGCCGTCCTCGATAGGTTAAACTTTTGCCTTTGGGAAACAAATTTGATCAAACTCACTGACAAACACACAGTCCCCATTGTTATTCTCCTTTACTTTCATAGCTTTCTGAGAATCTGTCCAGAATAATTCATCGACAAGTTGGCAAATCAGTTGCTGCTTTCGAGTAAACCTCAATCAGCGATGTGCATCCCTCCATAGATCTTTCTCCCACTGTCTTTGTGAAATCTCCTTCAATTCTTTACGTCAGCAAAAAGCGGAGTGCGAAAGCAAGAAAACAGCGCAGAAAACGTGGTCATTTTTTACGCCCCTGTGGTCACTCAAGGTTACGTATGGTCACCAGAAGTGGGACAAGCTCCATTGGTTACTTTTGGGTTGCGACATGGATTGCAACCGTGCTAGATGCTTCGAGTAAGGGGGGAGCAGTATGGGGGATCAGTATCAGACACGACTTGATATTGCGGCACAGCGTATTTGGTGTGATGAAAAATATGCTGTACTACCGCCCAAAGTGTTTGCGACCCTCTTATATTTAGCTGACCGGCGTGGGCAGATTATTCCATCAGCAGAGCTGCAAACTGCTATCTGGGGTGTGACGCCTCTGAGCCGGGGCGTATTGAAGACAACGATTCACAAGCTCCGTGTTGCTCTGCGGAGTCTTCCAACGACATGGGTCATTGAGAGTGTTCCAGGTCAGGGCTATCAACTGCGAGACACGAGCGACACTCGTGGGGCACAATCCCCCCCTCCCTCTATATCACTCACTGTTGGTGGGAAGAAAAATCGAACTTTTGCGATTGCAAAACAGCTTGAATCAGGTGCGTGCCGGTCCTCGCTTTGTGGTCTTTGTGACCGGCGAACCGGGCATCGGCAAAACTACACTGGTAAATACTTTCAGCCGGAACGTGGCAACGGAGGAACCGCTGTGGATCGTTTGGGGACAATGCATCGAACACTATGGCCCCGGAGAGGCATACCTGCCGATCTTCACCGCGCTTGACCAGCTCTGTCGCGCGCCAGACGGCGCACGAATCATCGACCAAGTGCGCGCCGACGCTCCTACGTGGCTGGTGCAGCTCACGTCTGCTCTCAATGTCGCAGAACGCGAGCAGCTACGGCGACAACTCGGGCATACCGGTACTCAGCGGATGTTGCGGGAGTTTGACGTGTTCATCACCGCTCTTAGCAAGCAACGCCCGGTGATCTTCGTGTTGGAAGATCTTCAATGGAGTGATCACGCTACGCTGGATCTCCTTTTGTTCCTCGCTCGACAACGAAAGTCGGACAATCTCTTGAGTGTTGGTACCTATCGCCCGATCGATGTACTGACTGACGATCACCCGATACGTGCCGTACATCAAGAACTCAGTGGACAGGGATTGTGTACGGAGATAGCGCTCTCCGGGCTCACGCGGAACGATATCGAAGCCTATCTCTCTCAGCGCTTTTTCCAAACTGCGGTGTCGACCCGATTGGCGCAGGAGCTTTTCCGCCATACCGAAGGGAATCCTCTGTTCCTTGTTGCCATGACGGACGAGCTCCTCGCGCGTCAGTTAGTGGGACTAGGAGAAGAACCTACATCCACTTTGTTACTGCTACCGTCCAGCACGGAAAAGGTTCCCGACCGTATGCGCCAGATCGTCACCAGACAAATGGAACGATTGCGGGCAGATGAACAACAACTTCTTACCGCCGCCAGTGTCGCTGGGCTGGAGTTCACTGCTGCCGAAATTGCGGCTGTCGTTGGTGTTGCCTGTAATATCGCTGAGCAGTACTGAGAATCCCTGGTGCAACGTCAAGTGTTACGGCCTGCGGGATTTCGCGAATGGCCAGATGGTACAATCACAACGCGTTACGGCTTTCAACATGCGATCTACCAATACCTCTGGCAAGAACACGTCTCGCCGGGACAATGGCAACAATACCATCAGCGTATTGGTGAGCGGAAAGAGGCAGGGTATGGCCAACGTGCGGAGGAAATTGCGGCTGAGTTAGCTGTACACTTTGAAGAAGGACGAGACTATCAGCGAGCAGTGCAGTATCGGCGCCTGGCAGGAGAAAATGCTATTCGTCGCCACGCCACACGCGAGGCTATCGTTCACCTCATAAAGGGCTTAGATTTCCTCCCCAAGCTGCCAGACACCTCGGCTCGGCAACAGCAGGAATTGCGCTTGCTGAACGCATTGGGACCGCTGCTGCTTGGGACCAAAGGGTATGCAAATCAAGATGCGGAACGTGTGTATCTGCGCACCCAGGAATTATACCAAGAGTTCAACGAGGGGCCGTCAAACATTCGAGGGTTGTGGGGACTGTGGGCGTATCACTTTATGCGCTGTCACTTCAAAGAGGCGCATGTATTAACGGAACAATTTGTCCAACTCGCCGAGCAACAAGCTGATTCTGCCCTGATGGTGAAAGCCCACGAAATGCTTGGGCCAATGTTGTTTCATGAAGGTCAGTTTCGCTGTGCGAGGGAACACCTAGAGCTTGGTAGTGCTCTCTACAATCGCCAGCAGCATTACGAGTTGGTCTTCGTGTACGGCCAAGACCCACAGGCTGTGCTTTTATCGTACACAGCTATGTGTTTATGGGTTTTGGGGTATCCTGACCAAGCCAGAGAGCGAAGTCATCAGGCGCTCATTGGAGTTCAAGAAATTGCTCATCCTTATAGCCAAGGGTTTGCTACGCTGCTTGCGTCCGGGTTTCATCAGCTTCAGGGAGAACCGCATAAAATGCAGGAACAAGCCGAAACGGCGATCACTTTAGCAGCCGAGCATGATTTTGCCCAAGTAATAGCACAGGCAATGGGGCATCGAGGCTGGGCGCTGGCAAAACAAGGAAGGACTGAGGAAGGATTAGCGCAGCTTCAGAAGTCCTTGGACTCCTTTCGTGCGACAGGCGCGGAATTGGAACTACCACATACCCTCGGTCTGTTAGCAGAAGCACAGGCGGCAG
>JAYVFX010000741.1:0-4710 GCA_043772795.1 Deltaproteobacteria bacterium | reverse complement strand
ATACGTGCGTCCGGCATGTCGAACACTATGCTCGCCTTCCCTCGTCCCTCGCAATAGCAATCCGGTAACTAATTTTCGCGCAAATCCTTACGCCTGACTATAGGGGTGCGACACCTCTCGGGCAAAGGCGACAGCGGCGCGACTCTTCTGCAGCGCCTGCTCAGGATAGCCAAGGTGCCATAAGGCAAGAGAGACAAAACAGAAACTGCTCATGACCGGGTCATGTCCGTACAGAAAGGCAGGAGCGCGGTGTTCTTTGGACTCGTCCAGAGCTATGCTCCGCTCCAGGTGGGTACGGGCGGCAGACAACTCTCCACGGCAGAAAAAAGAGAGTCCCAGCGTCCAGTGGGCCTCGACGAGCCAGGTCGTGTCTTGCCGGCTTCCGGCCAGGGTGAGTAACTGCTCTCCAAGTTCGTATGCCGCCTTGTGCTCCGGCCGCGAGACATAAAAACCCCACAGCCCAGCCAACACCGAGAAGAGCTGTGCTGTCTCTCCGAGTTGCTGACAGAGCCTGTGGGCCCGAGTGTACACTGCTGCTGTTTCTGGAGCCGCGTAGCCCTTAGCGGCGATCAAAGCTGGGCCGAGAGTGATCTGCAAGTCCAGCTCCTGCTGGGTGCGCTCTGGAGTGTCCGGCAGAGCCGTGAGTAACTCTAAAGCAGTGGTCAGCTGTGTGATTGCCTCCACATTCGCCGACCGCTGCACTGCTTGCTGCCCGGCCAGTTGGAGATAATCCACCGCCTTTTGTGTGTTGTCGCTGCGACTGTAGTGATGCGCGAGGTCGCTGTAACGGTCATCTAGCTTGTAGCGATAGACTTCTTCGATCGCTCGTGCGGCACGTTCGTGTAATACCTTACGCCGTTCTTGTAACAGGGAGTTGTAGGCTACTTCTTGGGTGAGGGCGTGCTTGAAGATGTACTCCACATCTGGGAAGGCTGGTTGCTCGTAGATGAACTCTGCTGCCTGGAGATGCGCAAGCTGGCCATAGAGTTCGGCTTCTGGTTGCGCGACGACTTTTTTCAGTAAGCTGGCGGAAAATTCTCGCCCGATCACTGCTAGTGTTTGCAGCAATGCTTTCTCATCTGGTGGCAACCGGTCCATGCGGGCGGCGAGTATGCCTTGGACCGTGGTTGGGAGACGAATATCTTGAGGTAGGGGCGCACGGCCGTGCCCTCTTACGGTGAGCATGCCTTGTTCCCGTAACTCCTGCACAATCTCTTCCATGAAGAATGGATTGCCCTCGGTTTTGTCGAGGATGAAACGTTTGAGGGCAGATAGATCACCATCTGTCACCCTCTCCCTAGCCCTCTCCCATCAAGGGAGAGGGGATTCGGAAACATCGCCCAACAACACTGACAACATCTCTTCCGCTTGCTCTCGCCCCAACGGATCAAGCCGTAACTGTGTGTAATAGCCCTTATTCCCCCATTCATGGCGATATTCAGGTCGGTAGTTGACCAACAAGAGGATTCTGGCGGTAGGAATACTTTCGCTGAGCAACGTGAGAAACGTTTGTGTCTCTGCATCCAGCCAATGCAGATCTTCAAAGACAATGATAAGCGGTTGATTGAGGCTTTCGCGGAGCAGCAGCCGTTTAATCGCTTCGAGAATCCGCCGCCGTCGGACTTGCGCGTCCATCTGCTGCAACGGTGAGGTCGGTTCGGCAATGCCAAGCAAAAAGAAAAGATAGGGTAGGGTGTCTTTCAAGCTGCGGTCGAGTATGAGCACACGCCCTGTGATTTTTTCTCGTCGCAAACGCTCGTCGTCATGGAGTCCGAGTTGAAAATAATTCTTCAGCAGATCAATCAGTGGGAGATAGGGATACGCTTTCCCATGCGAGACCGAGAAAGTTTCCAGCACCAGGCACCGTTGGGTGGGAAGGGAAGCGCGACCATACGCGGCAAGAAACTCATAGAACAGCCGTGATTTTCCCACGCCCGGCTCGCCCATCACACCGGCGATTTGTCCATGGCCGGCTTTGGCGAAATCGAAGGCCCGTTGCAACTGCTCCATTTCGCTCTGTCGTCCGACAAAGCGTACCAATCCTCGCCGGGCAGCCACTTGCAGTTTGGTACGCAACGGACCAACCCCGGATACTTCGTAAAGCTGTAACGGCTCGCTGAACCCTTTGACCTGCGCCGGTCCCAGAGACTTAAAATCGAAATAACCTTCAGTGAGTTTGTGGGTGTATTCACTCACGACAATGGACCCCGGCGTTGCCAGGTTTTCCATACGCGAGGCCAAATGCGTTGATTGTCCTACCGGAACATAATCGGTGTGCAAGTCATCTTTACGAATCGAACGGAGTACGACCTCACCGGTGTTCACACCTACACGAAATTGCAGGGTGAGTCCTTTCTCTCGTCGTAGCTGCTCGGCTTGTTTTTTGCCCTCTTCTTGCATGAGCAGCGCGGCATACAACGCGCGTTGAGGATGATCTTCGTGGGCAATCGGCGCGCCGAACAAAGCGAAGATGCCATCGCCCATTGACTGTGCGACGTAGCCTTCATAACGATGGACGGCATCCATCATGCATTGTAAGGCCGGGTCGAGAATGGCACGGGCTTCTTCAGGGTCTCGACCCTGAATCAGATCAGTCGAACCTTTGATATCGGCAAACAAGGCCGTGATATTCTTACGCTCGCCATCCGGCGCTCCCCGAGCCTCCATCGCTTCCCGCTCAGCGAGAATCCGTTCGGCGAGGTGTCTGGGAGTGTAACTGACAGGTTGAGGGTCTGAGGTCGTTTTGCTCTTTGCCTTTTCCCCTTTTGCCCTTTTCGCCGTTTCCCCCTGTTTTCCTTTGCCTTTTGCCTTGCCTGTAAGGGCCGTGCCGCATTCACCACAAAACTTGGCGGTTGGCCTGACCTCGCGCCCGCAACTCGGACAAGCCCGTACAAGCTTGGTGCCGCATTCTTCGCAGAACTTCGTGCCTTCAGGATTATCAAACCCACAGCTTCCGCATTGCATGCTGATTCTTTACTCCTCTTCTGACCAGTTCCCAATCCTTAACCCTTAACCCCTTTTTCTGGAACATACTCAATCGGTGACTTCGAGAAATCCCAGGCTTGGATTTTCTTCGGCACAATCTTGGTAAAAACGCGCCCGATGTTGTCCTTGAAAATCTGACTTTCTTGAATATTCTGCTGGGCGAACATGTCACGAAAGGCTTCTCGGGTCATGCCTAACGCGCCATCCCGTTCAAAAAGCCCGTAACGGTTTGAGAGCATGGCTACGCCTTGTTCGGGCGTATATTCTCCTTTCCACGGTCCGGCGCCTATTGTCACTTTTTGTCCTGAGCCTACTTCTGTCATCTCTGCGTCGCCGAAGATCAATACGGCCTTGGCAAGATTGCTGCGCATGCCCATCAGTGGTCGATCATCCATGTCGATGACTACCGAGCAGCGGGGATTCTGTTTGAGGTTCTTACACGATTGGCGCTTACGCGTCAGCGAAACGTAGAAAGACTCTCCGTCCCAGTAGTACCAAAGCGGTGCAATATGTGGATACCCGTCCGTACCATGCGTGGCCAAACGTGCAATCCAGCGACCAGAAAGAAACTCGTCGATCTCGTCTTTTGTCATTGCCACTTCTGGATGCCAGGCTAGTACTCCGCTGACCTTCATAATCGCCTCCTGCACGGTGAAATATCCTCCTCTTACCACGGAGACGGCGCTTCTTGACAGAGGGAAGGGAAAACAAGTAGTCAGTAGTCAGCATTCAGTAGTCAGTAGGAGAACGCGGGGGAGGGGAAACGGCGAAAAGGAGAAAAGGCGAAGAGGGCGAGACAGCGGAACCTATTTTCATTTTTGCTCTTTGATTTTTGTCTTTTAATTTTTTTCATGCTGACTACTGGCTACTTGCAAAAGGAGAGGACCGTGCAACTATTGCGCGAGGGGTATCATGAGCAACTCTTTCTGCTCACCAACGAGCGAGGGGACCCTATCGTTCGTAAACAAGCGAGGCCCAAACCCGATGGAACGTTACTGACAGAAATAACGTGGCTCGAAGAACTACCTTCGCGCTGCCGTCAGTATTTTCCCCGAGTACTGCGTTCTCATAAACTGAGCGATAGTCAGCCGATTTTCTATGACATGCCGTATTTTGGCCAGGAATGGGTATTACTGTCCGACTTAATCCTGACCGGTACAATTGATCGTCAGCGCGCGGGTATGCTGATCTCGCGAGTGATGGAGATCATGTTCGATGGCATTTTTCCTGTGACGTATCCAGAAGACACTGTGGGATATCCTGCGAAACTCATTACTTTGCTCGAACAATGCCTGTGGCGTATTCCCGAACTTCCGGCGTTTCGTCCGTTCATCTTTTCTAACGTTATTCACGTGAATGGCGAAGAATATCGAAATGTGTTTTCGCTTCTAGAAGAGGTCAAAGCACACTCATGGCTATCTGCTATGCTGCGCCCGTCTGTTGTGCGGAAAGTGCATGGGGATCTGTACCCAGAGAATGTGTTAGTTCGGGTGCCAAGTCTGCGACGGTCTGTTTCGCAGGTGATGATTCTTGACCCGATCGCGGCGATCGGTTTGCACCGTGGCGATTTTGCGATGGATGTGGCCAAATGCAAAAGTTGGCTATCGGCTGAACTGCTCGCACTGCGTCTCGGTCTCTTTACTATTCAGGAGGGACGTGGTGCCTCGCCCTCGTTCTCCCTATCTCTGCGTATGGAAGAGGAACAGCTTCATGCCTTGAGTGATG
>JAYVFX010000740.1:0-9433 GCA_043772795.1 Deltaproteobacteria bacterium | reverse complement strand
CCACTCCTGCATCAACAATCACTGGGACGCGACTATGTTCGAGGATAATGCGAAGATTATACGGGTTGCGGATTCCCAGTCCTGAACCGATTGGCGCTGCGAGTGGCATTACTGCCGCACAGCCAATGTCTTCTAATCGTTTGCAAGAAATTGGGTCGTCCATGATGTACGGAAGGACGATAAATCCTTCTTTGACGAGGATCTTCGCGGCTTCTAGTGTTCCTGGAATATCAGGAAACAATGTCCGTTGGTCGCCAATCACTTCAAGTTTGACGAGGTTGCCGATTCCTGCCTCGCGGGCAAGGTGACAGGTTCGCACGGCGTCCTCGACGGTATAGCAACCTGCGGTATTTGGCAGGATGGTGTACTTCTTGGGATCAATGTAATCGAGCAGATTTTCTTTGCTTGGATCAGTAATATTCACTCGTCGTACGGCGACTGTGACAATCTCAGCTCCGGAAGCTTCGACTGCTCGTTTGTTTTCGGCAAAGTCTTTGTATTTTCCTGTGCCAACAATCAGTCGTGATTGGTATTCTTTTCCAGCGAGGACAAACGGATCTTTCATAGTTCTGCCCTTTGTAATTATCCTCCACCGACGAAGTGGACGATTTCGATGTGGTCTCCGGGTTGGATACAGTAAGTCACGTACTCGTCGCGGGGGAGAATATCTCGGTTCACTTCAACGGCGATACGTCTCTTCCCGAGCCCGAGTTCTTCAACCAGGTCTGCGATTGTGCTGCCTGCGCGGCAGTCTCGTTCTTCGCCATTGAGCATTACCATCATGGCGCCTCACAATAATCTCTTCACTTTCCCTTTACAACCCTAGAGCCTTTTGTTATGTCGCCTTCTCTGTCATTCTTCATGAAACATATTCCCACTCAGGATTCGCAAGGAGCTCAGCATGACTACAGTTCGTCGCGCACTGATTAGCGTGAGCGACAAGCGTGGGGTTGTCGATTTCGCCAAAGGTTTAGCTGCCCTTGGTATCGAGATTCTCTCTACTGGCGGCACAGCAAAATCTCTCGCTGACGCCGGGGTGGCTGTTGTGCCAGTTGAGAACTTTACCGGGTTCCCAGAAATGCTCGACGGTCGTGTCAAGACGTTGCATCCGAAAATTCACGCTGGCATCTTGCATCGCCGTGAGGACCCAGCTCATGTCCAAACGATGCAAGCGCATGGCCTCAAAGCCATCGATCTAGTCGTTGTGAACCTCTATCCCTTCGAGCAAACAGTTGCTCGCCTAGACTGTTCTTTTGCGGATGCAATTGAGAATATCGATATCGGTGGTCCTTCTTTACTGCGTGCGGCTGCAAAGAACCATGCGGACGTCGGCATGGTCGTTGATCCAGATGACTATCCGACCATTTTGCAGACGCTCCAAGCAAAAGGAGCGTTGTCAGCAGAACAGAAATTTGCGCTCGCGAAAAAAGCGTTCGGTATGACAGCGCGGTACGATGGGGCGATCGCGGATTACCTCGGCAGTCTTGATGCAGAAGGGAAACGTGTGTCGTTTGGTGAGACGCTGCATCTTCAATACGCGAAAGTACAAGATCTCCGCTATGGTGAGAACCCACATCAGTCCGCGGCCTTTTATCGGCAACGTGAAATTCATGAGTCCTGTGTTGCTAACGCACGACAACTGCAAGGAAAAGAGCTGTCGTTTAATAACATTGTGGATGCCAACGCGGCCTTTGAGTTACTCAAAGAGTTCGGCGAAATTGCAGCAGTCGTCATCAAGCATACAAACCCATGTGGGGTCGCAACTTCGACGACATCGCTTGCTGACGCATTGGGCAAGGCTCGGGCTTGTGATCCGGTGTCGATTTTTGGCGGCATTGTTGGATTGAATCGCGAAGTGGATGAAGAAACTGCGCAAGAAATTCTCAACCTGTATAAAGAAGGGTTCATCGAGATTTTGCTCGCACCAAAGTATTCTCCGCAAGCGCTTGAACTTTTGGCTTCATCGAAACGCCTGCTCAACATTCGTTTGATGGAAATTCCGACCATCACCAATCCACAACCAGAACGGTTTGAAGTAAAGTCAGTAGTTGGAGGCATGTTACTACAAGATCGTGATTTTGGTCGTGTGCGTGTTGAAGACTGTCAGGTTGTGACGAAACGAAAACCGACTCCTGAGGAATATCGGGCGTTACATTTTGCCTGGCGCGTCAGCAAACATGTGAAATCGAATGCGATTGTTCTTGCTCGCAGTGATCAAGTCATTGGGGTCGGCGCTGGGCAGATGAGTCGCGTGGATTCGGCTAAAATCGCGGTCTCGCGCGCACGTGATCTCGGACTTGATCCCAAGGGAACCGTGGTCGGCTCTGATGCTTTCTTTCCTTTTCCTGATGGACTTGAAGTATGTGCACGTGCTGGTGCAACCGCGGCTATTCAACCTGGCGGCAGCTTACGAGATAAAGAGGTCATCGCAGCAGCGGATGAACATGGCATCGCGATGGTCTTTACTGGCATGCGGCATTTTAGGCATTAGGACGTAAAACGTAAAAAATAAAACGTAAATCAGCACCATGCCTATGAAGACTTCTTTTCCTATTACGTTTTACGATTGAGTTTACTATGAAAGTCCTTGTCATTGGCAGCGGTGGCCGTGAACATGCCTTGGTGTGGAAACTGCGCCAGAGCCCGCGAGTCGATCGTATTTACTGCGCCCCTGGCAATGCCGGGATCAGTGAGCTTGCTGAACTTGTTTCACTCCCGCCTGACGATATTCATGGCCTCCGCCGCTTTGCTGCACAAGAACACATTGACCTTACAGTTGTCGGGCCAGAACTTTCTCTGAGCTTAGGAATTGTTGATGAATTCGAAGCTCATGGATTACGCGCATTTGGCCCGAATAAGCAGGCCGCCCAACTCGAAGTGAGTAAAGCGTTCGCCAAAGATCTGATGCGGCGAGAGCAGGTGCCGACAGCATACTTTGGCAGTTTCACGGACCCGGAAGAAGCGCGGCGGTACGTTGATGAAGTCGGGACACCGATCGTCGTCAAAGCCGACGGCCTGGCAGCAGGTAAAGGAGTGATTATCTGCGCGACAGCACGAGAAGCCCATGAAGCGATCGACGAAATTATGCGTGGTCGCATTTTCGGCAACGCCGGAGATCGGGTTGTTGTCGAAGAATTTCTTGCTGGAGAAGAGGTTTCGTTCTTGGCCTTCACTGACGGTCACTCGGTTCTCCCCTTATCCTCCACTCAGGATCACAAACGTGTGTTCGATGAAGATCAGGGACCGAATACTGGCGGAATGGGAGCGTACTCTCCTGCACCCATCCTCACTCCGGCCTTGACTGAACGCGTTATGCAGGAGGTGATGTATCCAGTTGTCAAAGGGTTACAGCGACGCGGGATTACCTACAAAGGTATTCTGTATGCTGGCCTCATGATCGATAAAAACAACATCAAGGTACTAGAGTTCAACGTTCGCTTTGGTGACCCAGAGTGTCAGCCCTTGATGTTACGACTCAAGACTGATCTGGTGGATGTGGTGGAAGCTGTGATTGCAGGACGCCTTGCGGAAATTTCGCTTACATGGGATGAACGGCCTGCAGTCTGTGTCGTCCTTACTGCAGGCGGTTACCCAGGGAGATACGAAACTGGGCAGACTATTTCTGGACTTGAATCATTACGTGGTTGGAACGATGGTGTTGTCTTCCACGCGGGCACAGAGATTTCTGATCATCAGTATGTCACTAAAGGTGGGAGAGTCCTTGGCGTTACGGCTACTGGCCCAGATATCGGTGGAGCGATCGTAGCGGCCTACGATGCTATACGGAAAATTACCTGGCCTGGTATGCATTACCGCCGCGACATCGGCCAACGAGCGTTAGCCTATTTGAAAGATAATTCTCGTTCGTAACTGTGTAGATCT
Organism: Deltaproteobacteria bacterium; assembly: GCA_043772795.1. Classification (GTDB taxonomy): domain Bacteria; phylum Desulfobacterota; class Binatia; order Bin18; family Bin18; genus VGTJ01. The sequence goes on along the minus strand of JAYVFX010000740.1, from coordinate 5,551 downwards.
CAATACTGAACTGTTTCCTACAGTACGCATATGGCAATTATTCGTCCGTTTCGCGGGGTACGGTATAACCCTGCTCTTACTGGAGATCTGAGCCAACTTGTCTCTCCTCCTTATGACGTCATTTCTCCTGACCAGCAAACAGAACTGCATCTGCGTAACCCCTATAATGCGATCCATCTCGACCTAAACCAGGATGCGGATCGTTACGGAGCAGCCGCGCAGCGATTCAGAGATTGGCTGCAGAGGGAAGTTCTCGTTCCAGAAACAGAACCGGCACTGTATTTCTATTCCCAAGAATTCACATTAAAAGATGGCGTTAAGCGGCGACGACTCGGGGTGTTTGCTGCACTCAAGCTCGAAGAGTTTTCTTCAGGTGTCGTCCGCCCTCATGAACGCACCTTTGAAGGAGCGAAGCAAGATCGCCTGGCCTTACTCAGTGCCTGTCAGGCACATCTCAGTTCAGTCTTTGGTGTGTATGGCAAGCGAGACTGGTCCTTAGAGGAGGTCGCACGTCCGGCACTTGCGGCTCCTCCGCTGGCTTCTTTTACGGATGAGAGTGATGTCACTCATACTTTGTGGCGCACGACAGATCCAGCGCTCATTGCGACGGTCAGTGAGGGACTTGCGCATGAGTCGCTCATTATTGCAGATGGACATCATCGCTATGAAGCAGCTTTACGATACCGCCAAGAACGAGCAGCGCAAGGGCGGACAAGTGACAACGAATCGTACGACTACGTATTGGCCTTCTTGACCAATGCGTATGATAACGGGTTAGTCATTCTGCCGACGCATCGACTGTTGCGAGATCACACTATCCCGAGCCCACAAAATTTGCGCGCTGTGCTGCAGCGGGACTTCCGGGTGATGATGTTTGCGCATTCTGACGTAGCCGCATTTCTCGCGGCCCTCCGCGCGCCAGAGGCGGATCGACGAATCGGCTGCGTTATTGCCGGTGCTAGTCACTATTGGTTATTGTCGTTCGACGACCGGGTTACGAGCGGATTGCCCTTCTCGATTCCGCTTCGTGCGCTTGATGTGACTGTATTACACGAAGTGATCTTGACGCGATTTTTTGGGCTGCCGACGGAGCTGCAAAAACAAGCTCTTTCCTACACTATCGATGAGGGAGAAGCGCTTCGAGGGGTTGCTGAACATCGCATCCAAGCGGCGTTCTTACTAAATCCGACACCATTTGAAAAGGTGGTCAAAGTCTGCGAGCAAGGAGAAACGATGTCGCAGAAATCGACCTACTTCTACCCCAAGCTGCTTACGGGATTAGTATTCTATAAGCTGTAGCAGGAAAAAAGACAGAGTAAATTAGCGTCGTCCACCTCCACCACCAAAAAAACCGCCGGGGCGGCGTTCCGGCGGACGTGCCTCGTTAACTTTGAGAATACGCCCGAGTGCCTCGCGCCCATCAAACCGTTTGATAGCTGCAACGGCTTCGTCCTTCGATCCCATATCAACAAAAGCAAATCCCTTGGATTGTCCAGTGGCGCGGTCTGTCATGACGCTCACCGAGCTTACCTTTCCCGACTCAGCAAAAAGTTTTTCCAATTCTGCAGCAGTTGCTGTGTAGGGAAGATTGCCGACAAAGAGTCGTACACCTGAGGAACGGACTCCGGCAGAAGCTGGTCGGTCGCCGGACGCTGAGGACCCACTTGGCGTAAACGGACGGCGATTGTCTTCTCGTGGAGCCCCCATTCCTCGGATCGGGTTCGCTTCATTCACGGTGAGCGTTTGACCATCAAGCGTCGACCCATGCAGCGCTGTGATCGCCGTACGTGCCGCGTCATGAGACTCTAGTTCTACAAAACCAAACCCGCGCGAACGGCCAGTGGTTGGGTCAGTCATGAGATCAGCCGAGACAATAGAACCAAAGGGAATAAATAAATCTTCGAGCTCTGGGAAACAAAGCTGGGGGGGAAGATTACCGACGAAAAGCCGTACGCCCAATGCAACCTCCAAATACTAGGATAAGAAAGAAAAACCCCTCTCCGTAAAGTCACAGAGAGGGGTTTTCTGTTCAGTTCTCAGTTCTCGTTATGTGTTCTGCCATACGAATCGGCCGTTATGTATGCTGGCTTGTTGGTATTCTTAGAGCCTACCAACGACGATCGCGGTCACGACCGCCGCCGCCGCTACCGCCACGGCCGCCGCCACCGCCGCCGCTACCGCCACGGCCACCGCCACCGCCACCGCCGAACCCACCGCCACCGCCACCGCCACCGAACCCACCGCGGCCACCACCGCCACCGGAGCGGGGTTCTTGCGGCTTCGCCTCGTTAACCGTTAAAGCACGCCCCTGCATCTCGTGCCCATTAAAGCGTTCGATAGCGTTCTGTGCCTCGTCGTTATTGCTCATTTCGACAAAACCAAAACCCCGAGAGCGGCCAGTAAATTTATCTGTGATGATATTTACGGACGCGACTGCACCGACCTGACCGAAAAGCGACTCAAGCTCTGCGGGGGTCGTGTTAAAGGGCAAATTTCCCACGAACAACTTCACTGCCATGACTTACCTCCATCGGTGCAAAAAAAGGCCCCCTCAACCCATGAGTGGGTTCAGGGGGCCTAGACTCTCGAACCGACTCACTCCAAACGAACGGTTCGAACCGAACAACGCACACACACGACTGACGACTGCAACCACACGCTACCAAATTCTTCGAGACAAGACAATAAAGAGAAACAAGAAAATTAACGCGAAAAGATAGGGAAAAGCCCGGGGGAAATACCTGGGGGCCGTTCTCCCGGCTCTTATTCTTACTCCTTTTTCTGGCATGCAGATGGAGGCACTGGGCCAGAGGCCATGCATACCAGCAGTGCCTTCCGTAACTCTTCGCGGTTAAACCTGTTTCCAATAATGACGAGATGGTCTGGGGGTTCCGGTAAAAGATCGATCCACTCAACCGCAAAGTCGCCATTCACATACTGAAACATCCACTGCTCTGGTGAGTCGGTAAACCGTACGAATCCCTTCGCACGCCAGACACTCGAAGGTAATGAGCGGATACAGCGTTCAAACTGTTCTCGCTGAAAAGGGAGATCACAGAGAACTGTGAGCGTATGAAAGTGATCATGCACCGTGAGCAGACGAGATTGATCGGCTGGGCGCGCGAGCTCTCCTGCATGGTTCAGCACGCGGGCATATGGCATGTGCCCACGTTCGGTAGAGAGAATCTCTGCACGTGGATTGATGGCTCGGACTTGCGCAGCCAATTCCTCAAGCACTGATTGATCGGCAAGGTCACGTTTGTTGAGTAAAACAAAATCGGCCAGTTCAGTTTGCTGGCGAACACCAGAATGGACCGCTTCCGCGAAATGCACGAAATTCACTGGATCGAGAACTGCGACCAGCGTTGCTAACCGGACCAACGGTAACACCTCTTCTTTCGTTGCTTGATCGATGAGTTCGATGGGATCAGCAAGACCTGTTGCTTCAATAAAGATCACGTCAGGTTTACGGGCTGCGACCTCTTGCAGGGCAAGGCCCAAAGTTCCGCCGATCGTGCAACAAATGCAGCCGTTGGTCATCTCACGAATAGTGTATCCTTGCCCACGCAGCAGTTCGCCGTCGATATTCACTTCGCCATATTCGTTCATCATCACTGCGGGTTTGAGCCCCTGGGTCAGACAATAGTCGAGGAGATTTTGCAACAACGTGGTTTTTCCGCTGCCCAGAAATCCAGAGATAAGGTGCACCGGAATCCGGTCATTCTCAGAGAAAAGAATCCGCTCTTTCGACTCATCCATGATAAACGTATTACTGCACGAGAAGGCGCGAAGGGAAGGGGGGGGCAACGGCGAAAAAGGGGAAAAGGAGAATGTTTTTTTCGACTCCTAGACTCTCAGATTCCTAGACTCTCTTTCGCCATTGCCCCCTTTCGCCATTGCCCCCTTTCCCCCATCCGGTGTAGGTGCTGTTTTTTTCTTTACAGTGGCGCTATAGGCCGATAGACCACAGCGAAACGAAAGGAGCGAGTTCGTGCAGGACGAAGAGCGGAAGGGATTACAGTTGGGACTGTTCATGCCTAATTGCAGCAACATGTACGCGATCAGTACCTATCGATCCGACCTCTCGAAACCGGACGAGTGGCCGTATGAATCAAACAAACGGATTGCCTTGGCAGCCGAAGAAGTGGGAATGCACTTCCTCTTTCCGGTGAGTCGTTGGCGTGGCTTTGGTGGTAAAACGAATTATCTGGGCACATCGATGGAAACGATGACGTGGGCAGCGGCGCTATTGGCTGTTACACAGCGGATTCACATCTATTCTACCGTGCATGTGCCGGTGTTCCATCCGCTGGTCGCCGCCAAAATGGGGGCAACGCTCGATCACATCAGTAATGGTCGTTGGGGGATTAATATTGTCAGTGGTTGGAGTAAGGGGGAGTTTGCCATGATGGGGCTTGATCTCATGCCTCATACTGAGCGCTACCAACGTACCGCGGCTTTCATCGAAATCCTCAAAGGCTTATGGACACAAGAACCCGGCACCTTCGATTTTCACTCGCCTTGGTACAACATCACCAGAGGTTATCTCCAGCCACAACCAGTACGAAAACCTCATCCACCAATCGCTAACGCTGGAGTTTCGATAGAGGCGAAGGAGCTCGTTGCACGCTATTGTGACATCGCTTTCATCGGGCCACCGTCGATCGAAGCATCCGGAGATATCACCCGCGAATTTAAGGAACGCGCACAGAAATATAATCGTACGGTCCAGTGTGCCTGCTTTCCCTTTGTCTTGTGGCGCGAGACCGAAAAAGAAGCGCAGGACGAATGTCGTCGCATCATCGACCACATGGATAGGGAGGCAGCCGAGAACTGGGCCCGCGGCATTATCTCAGACAATGGATCGTTCGACCAGTTCACTTTGGAAATGTTCACTCTTGGTGCTGGAGCCTTGCCAGTAATCGGCACAGCAGAACAGGTCGCTGTGAAACTGAAACGTCTCTATGAGTTAGGGATGGACGGCGTTCTCATGGCGTTTCTGTCGTACTATGAAGATACCGTGCGGTTTGGCCGAGAGATCGCGCCGTTACTTAAGCAGATGGGGGTTCTGGCAAAGCCGCACGATGTGCCACAAACCTCAGCTCGTTAACGAAACACCCATAAGGAGGGAATCACCAATGGCTGGAGCAGAAATTATTAAACTCAAACAGATCTTGCGAGAGAAAGCCCTACCGCCAGGAACACAGGTCACGCTTGAGCAACGACGCAAAGGAATGGAAAAGGTTGCGTTTCGGGTGGCAGACGATGTTGCAGTCGAGGCGGTGACGGTCGCTGGCCGAGCTGCTGAGTGGCTGCGTGCACCCGGCACGCAAGCGCAACGGGCAATTTTATATTTACACGGTGGGGGCTATGTCATGGGTTCACCGAATACTCACCGGTCGTTAGGTGGAGAAATTTCACGGGCAGCACAAGCAGCCGTGCTGATGGTTGATTACCGCCTCGCGCCAGAGGCGCCGTTTCCCGCTGCAGTCGACGATGGCGTCGCTTCATTTGAATGGCTTGTTGCTCAGGGTTTCAAACCACAGAACCT
>JAYVFX010000739.1:0-10329 GCA_043772795.1 Deltaproteobacteria bacterium | reverse complement strand
CCGCAGTTCAATGAAGGGGGGCAACTAAAAACGGTGACTGTTCGGGTGACTGATGCTCACCAGCAGATGATAGAACGACGCTGGGACGTACAGATACAGGCAGTGAACCGCCCACCGCAGATTCTCAGTGCGGCACCACAAGGTCAGACGCTCGAAATGCAAGGCGGAACAGCGCAGTCCTTCTCTATTGCAGTCGAGGACCCCGATGGTGGCCAGCCTGTGGAGACGGCGTGGTTCCTTGATGGAAAAAGTGTTGCGCAAGGGCCAACCTGGACATTCTCTCCACATCGAACGGCGGATGTGGGGGCTCATCGTGTGGATGTGACAAGTGCGGATCGCGAAGGGGCGAAGGTTGAGCAGCAATGGATAGTGACTGTAATACGAGGCGCTCTAGAACCTCCGCGGATCGTACGCACCCGACCCGCGGGCCCAGACGTGAAGATGGCGGAAGGGCAAGGGGTGACCTTTGCTGTTGAAATAGCAACTCCTGATCCAGAGGTGCGCTATACCTGGTTGCTGGACGGACAAGCGCAGTCCCATACGCAACGATGGACCTACCAACCCCAATTTACTGACGGAGGACAAGAGAAAACGATAACTGTTCAGGTGGGGTATCCGACTACACAGATGGTAGAGCGGAGTTGGAACGTGCATGTCCAGGAGGTCAATCGTCCTCCGGTGATTGCGACAGCTGAACCAAGAAAAGATGCCGTGAAGATGCAGAGAGGAGAGACTCAACGTTTTGCGATTGCCATGACTGATCCTGATCGTGACGATCGCTTGACTGCGGTGTGGACGGTAGATGGAAAAGTCATGGCACAGGGACAAGAGTGGACGTTTACTCCTCCGCTCGATGAAGTGAATACCCAACACCTGGTGACTGTAGCCGTTTCAGACCAAGGCGGTATGAAAGTTGAGAAACAGTGGCGAGTGACTGTAGCTGAGGTTCCTATGCCGCCATTGCAGATTGTCAAGGTTCAACCTGCAACAACAGAACTCACTATGACGGTTGGACAGCAGATGCTCTTTGCCGTTGAGGTGGCCAAAGCCCGGAGCGGAATAGAGTATGTATGGTCTTTAAATGGTAAAGAACGGAGTCGAGAGCGAACGTGGACATATTCCCCTCACCCGGAAGAGAGCAAAACGAACCAGATAGTTACTGTCCGTGTCCGGGATTCAGGTAATCAAACTGTAGAGCGGAGTTGGCAGCTTCATATCCAAGCGCTGCTTCCTCCGTCCACTCCGCCGGTGCCTCCGCCTGCGCCCCCGGCTGTGGAAGTATCTTCGCGTCCGTTGCTGCAGGAGGCAGAGGTCCGCGCTTGGGTAGAGGCACAGCGTCGTGCCCTAGAAGAACGGAATGTTGAGGCCCTTGTTGAACTTGGGGCGTTGAGCGGCCAACAAATTGAACGTGCTCGCACGATTCTTTCGCAATACAAGAATCTCCGCGTGACGTTTCGTAATGTGGCTATTCACATTGAGAGAAATCGAGCAGAAGTGAGCTTCTCCCGTATCGATACCATCGAGGGGACAGAAGTAGAGCATCCTGACCGAAAGCGGTTCGTTCTGCAAAAAGGAGAAAGCGGCCGCATCAGAGTGCAGCCGCAGTAGTGGTGAAATAGTGAAAAAGTGAAGTCCCGGCGAGTGAGTTAGAATCCCATCTGTATGCCGAAGGCCGGAGTCCAGTCGGTTCGTAGCCCATCGTTAGTGATCGGCAAGAATGCGGTGAAAAAGCCGGTGAATGGGCCGATACTCCCTTTGATACCGATCCCTAAGTCGATGATGTTGGTGTTAATCGGAGTCACAAATTGTTTAGGAAGGCCAGGAATCCCAGGAGGGAGTGGGCCACCGCCCCCGAAGTTCGGTACTGCCCCCACCACTCTGTCGGTTTTTAGATTGGAGCTTCCAAGCAAGTCCAGAGTAAGTGCGAGTTGCTGTCTGATCACATCGAAGGCAACTCCCCCAGCATAGCGTACGCGACTGCGGTCTGAATCATCGACATTCACTTCCAGTCCTGACGTCAGGTGCAGATGGAAACGATCATATTCTTGGGAAGCGGCAAGAAAAGGTTCAAAGATGAAATCCCCTTTTCCTCGCAAGGCGTTTTCATCTCCTGAGGGAAAGCGGATAGCGGAACCAACGGCAACGTTGAACTGATTAAAACCGAACAAGCGGTACTTTGTTCGTAAGAGAACGTCGCCCACTCCGACACCATTATTTTTAGTTGAAAAAGAGAACTGCCTACCGCCAAACCCAACGCTGACTCGTGCATTGAAGGCAGAGTCCACGATAGGGACGAGGACGTTCACGTCCCAACGATCGGTGATACCGTAGGTAGCGAACAAGGGAATGACGTGTTGGTGAAGACCAAATTTTTCAATAACAATTGACCCTCCTGAGCCACCGACTCTGGGTCCTAGCGAGAAGCCGTCGACGTTTTCGCCGTTTAACTCAGTGAAATCGAGAAAGAGATACGACGCACCAAATTCTAGTTTTCCCTGTCCGATGGTCCGAGCGCGCTCGACAAACACCGGGCCGAGTGAGGTCGTAGAACGTTCGAATAACTGTGTTCCGCTATCGTAGTGAAAAGTCAAACCAGGCGCCGTCGAAACGGCAGGGAAGTCGCCGACATTTGAAGAAAGCTGCCGTGTAATCGTTACGCCAAAACTCCCGAATGAGGGTGCACTTGCTCCTCTATTTTCTTGTGAGCGTACAGTTGTTTGGCCAATCAGATCTCGCGCCTCAGCCGTGAAAGCCATTTCCAGGATGAGTATGATGGCAATGAAACTACGCGCTGTTCTTCCGCTCTTCATTCGTTTTCCTCCTCACTTACCTTTAGAGTGAATTGCAATATGGACTACGGATTTGTTTTGGTTGCTTCTCGGAATGCGAAAGCACTCAGGCCGCGTCCTTCATGAGGGGCGTTCTCCCAGAGTGAGTTGCCTTGCACCATTACTTTATCAAACTGAACCTTCTCCGCGCCAGGAGAAATATGCCCAGTCCCCAGAATCCAACAATCTGCGCATAAGCTGGTCAACTTTGCACGAAACGTGTCATAGGCTGGGGCAGTACGAAATTCTTCTACATACGGGTCCGGAGCCGTACGCACGGTGGGAATAAGACTTTCAAGGTAGAGTGTGAGATTGACTTGGTCTTCTTTAGAGAGTCGCTGCCATTCGTTTTCCGGTATGACCAAGGCGATGGCAGGAGTCGAGGTTGCCAATCCCCACGCGATCGGACGCAGGTTTTGATGACGGGTCTTCAGGTCAGCCATAATAACTTGTCCCTGTTGAACCTGGGGACTATTCACGTCTAGTGACGAGAGTGCGGCGACGCGGGTTGCTTGCTGTATTGCTGCTGTGTCCCCGACCGGAGACGGTGGGGGGGGGGCCTGATGTGTTGACGTATCAGAGGCGACCAGTGCTTGTGATTCGAGTGGGGACCGAGTTGAGCGTAGGGTAGTAAAGAGGACAAACCCCAGAAGGACGAGCAGAAAACCGGCCCCACCCCACGCGAGAGATTGAAACAGGCCTCCTGCTGGGGGACGCGCTGGAGATTGCAGTGCCGTGGCTGTCTCGTTTTCGTTTGTCGGCTCAGATGTTGTGAGTTCGCTTCCGTTCGAGAGCGTGCTGTGTTGTCCGCGAAGACGAAGGGTAGCCACTACCTCTTGAATGTCGTCGGGAGAAACTGTTGTGCGTGACGCATCGTACACCACTCGTAGGGCATTGTCGCAAATGAGGTTCACAAGGCGTGGGATGCCAGCCGAATAGATCGTAATGAGACGGATGACCTCGGGGTTGAAAAGGTCCTCCCGCGCGTACCCAACTAAACGTAACCGATGATAAATGAATTCCTGTACCTCTTCGGGTTTCAGATGTTCCAGTTGACATCGGAAGAGGACCTTGTCTCTGAGAGAATCAAACCGAGAGTGACTGAGTTTTTGATCTAATTCGGGATGTTGGCCGACCAGAATAACCTGGAGGAGTTGCCCACTCACGTGGGGAGAATCCGAGAGACGGAAGAGATGTTCAAGAACATCTTCTTCTATGTCTTGTGCCTCATCAATGACAAGCGCGGTCGTTCCGCCTGATTTCGAGCGGACCTGGAGAAACTCGCTAAACGCTCGTAGTTCCCCTACGTTCTTGCGTGTCACACCTAAGTCGTGACAGGCAAAGCTAATCAGTTCCTCAAAGGTGAGTGTACTATAGTAGGAAAAAGACAGGCGAATAGATGCATCTCCTTGTAAATTATTAATCAATCGTTGGATAAGGGTGGTCTTGCCAGTGCCGACCTCGCCAGTGAGTACGACAAAGCCTTTACGTTCGCGGATGCCCTGCATCAGCTTTGTGTACGCTGCTTCATAGACCGGGTTCGAATAATACAGGCGTGAGGTCGGAGTTAGGCTAAACGGTTCTTCTTGAAAGCCAAAGTAACTTGTGTACATCATGAGTGTCCTGAATGTATTCCCAGGAGGGGAAGGAGTAATGGGTTCAGAAGAAGGAGTAAAGACCCAATCTTTTGATAGAAATGGGACTCTTCTATCATGCCCGCCGAATTTTACGAAAAACAGAGAGGTCTGCTCCTCGCGATAGTTCTCCCGAGCGGTATGTGGAGGGTAAACGCCGTTCCACACTTCGACAAGCCTGGCCCGAACCTGTCGGAGAGCGAATGCGGTTTCTCTCCCCATGCTCAATACGGATTTCTATGTGCCGCTACGTACTTTCGGAGGGGAAAAATGCTTTTTGAGTACGGTATTATACCTAAAATACGTTACTCCTAGAGGAAGTAACAGACGGCGACGTAACAGTGAAGTGACCCTACCCTTGCGGCGGATAAGTTAGGAAGAGCTGCTTTCGCGTAGCTCTTCCGTGAGACGGGGGAGAAACAGAAGGAGAAAACGGAGAATAAGTGGGCTGAAAGACGCACCGTGCTCGAGAAAAAGCAGCGGGGTTTCGCTTGGATGTCTTAGATCACGTTACTTCTCGGTTGTGTCAACCAACGTAGTAATAGGATGAACACCACGACGACTGCCCACAATGCGTACCGGTTCTCCATAGTCGCACGCACTGTATTCTGAAATTGGGTAACATAGGCAGATAACGACCATCCGGTGACCAAGGAATTTGCCAACAGCCACTCGACCATGAGAAGAGTCTCCTTTCTCTCGGGTTTGCCTCTTTTCTATGATCATTATCAAAGCGCTGTCGATCAGGAAAAGTCAAGAGTAAAGACCCTTCGTTTCTATCTCATACGTGGGGAAGTAGCGATCAGAGGTTCTTTCTATGTCGAATTGTCTATCGAACTCTCTACTTAAAGACGCATCCGAGTCGTTTGTGAGGTTATGGATTGTCGGAGTAGTATTGTTCTGTGTGCTGGTCCGAGGTGTGTCTGATGTTCTACTGGTTGCGAGCACACAGAGCGTGATAAAGAGCCTCGGACGAGAGGGGCATGAGCGGTGGCTTTCTCGTCTGAAAACCGCTATGAAGGGAGGCAATTATGGTTGTGGTGCGATCCATCAGCTTTCTCCTTTTTTTCCTTCTGCCGCTGGCGATATTCGGGGTGGGGTGTACAACCCCACCGCAAACGGTCCGAGCGCCAGCATCGCTTCCCCCGCAGGTTCCGCCGCGGCTGTGGGTGGGAGAGCGGGCAAAAGTGGTAGTTCTGGAGTTTGGGAACAAGGTCAGCTTCGGATCAAGCGGCAAACGTACTATCCCTGACTCGGTGTTTGGCGATGGTATGAAGAAACACCTGGTGGTGGGGATGCAACAGACTGAGCAATTTGCCATTCTGAATCAGCTCAGCACGAAGCGAGTTTTGACTGAGCAAGACTTCACCTTAACTGGAGAGATCAAACAAAAAGCGCTAGGCAAGATCTCGTTCCTAGAAGAAGCAGAGTTTCTTATCGCAGGAACGGTGACGGTGTATCAGCCGAGTTTGGAAAGTCTGAACGCAGGCATTGGCGCTGACCCATTTTTTGGGGAAGCACAATCGTCAGGGCAAGGAGTCTCGGCAGGGATACTGACGAAGGCATTCGAGAGTTTACCAGTCGCGAGTAACGATCGCATCGCGATCAGTGTGCGGCTCATTGATGCGGCAAACGGGAAGACGGTCAAGGCGACAACTGTTGAAGGGGTACCCCAAGAGTTTGGACAACAGCGAGGAGGACTCTTCGGCGAGAAACTGACCGGTCTCTCTGGCTCTTTGCAAACCCCGATGCAAAAAGCTCTCCGTGTATGTACTATCAAAGCGGTTGACTGGATCGCAGAAACAAGTCTTGCGCACCGGAGGCAACCGGTATCCGACTCCTCTTCCTCGCCGTCGGCAATAGAGAAATCGGGTCCTATAAAGAAGGCCGTGATTAAGAAGAAGACCGAACGGGGAAAGTTGCCGCCAGAACCAGAGGTGAGGAAGCGTGCGCCGAGTGAAAAGCCATTTGCGGAAGAGCCGACAGTAGAGAAGCCGATTGCGGTAAAGCCAGGTGCGACGAAACCGATGAGAGAAAAGCCGGTCATGGCGAGACCGGTTGCCGAGAAACCCCTACCAAAGCAAGAAGCGCCTCACAGCGAGGAATGGGGTCAATAGCGAAGACCGCCGTGTGCTGTCTTGAAAAACCAAGAGGTACCTATGGCTGACGAACCAACTATGAGGATTCCTCTCCGCACCTGTGAACGTTGTGGCAAGCCGGTAGTAGCGGGTATGAAGGAGTGCTTTTCTTGTGGTGCTTCAATTATTGAGGAGGAAAGAAAGCCTGACGATCAGCTGATTCGCTGTCCGACCTGTGGCAAGGAGTTAGGGCGTGGCGCAAATGTGTGTAGCTTGTGTGGAACGCGTCTACGACCAGATCGAGTTGCCGCCGCGATTCCGTCACTTGGAACTTCCTCCCCCCCTTCTCCCATCCCTTTAACCATGATCGAGTCCCCCTCTTTTCCACTGCTGGACAAAGGTTCATTTCTTGGCATGACCAAACGAATGGGATTGAGGCTCGGCACAGTACTCTTTCTCATTTTTGGCTTCCTCGGGGGAAAGTTATTATTCCGTGACGTACCGACTGCACCTCCTATACCGGAACCGTCGGTGATAGAACCACTGGTCCCTGTGCCCACTCCCGCGCAACCGGTGCAACCTCCAGTGCCAGCGCTAGAGGTTGCACCACAACAAATCCTCCCAAAAGGACGAGCCGTTACCGCCGAGGGACTTACCACTATTCACGTTTTTGGGCCCGGCGCGCGTGACCCCAAGCGGACCGCGGCGGTTCTCCGTGAACGAGTGGAGGAATTCCTGCCGAGTATCCGGAGCGTGTATGGGGAAAAACTGACACCCACTCACCAATTGCTAGGAATCCTTGTGCTGGAACTCGCGGTGACACCTGAAGGACGAATCTCTCACGTTGAAACCCACACCACTGGAATGGAAAGTCCCGAATTTGTACAAATAGTCCGAAGCCTGGTGCAAGAATGGCAATTCGAGCCGACAATTGCGGGGGCGACTACGATCTTTTATCCGCTGCTATTTACTCCCACAGAGCTTGATCCATTTTCGTTGGTGGGGTTGACCAAAGAGCTTATGCCTGGCCGCTATCGTATGTTGAAGGGAGAACCCACCCCGGTGCGTCTTCGTCCAAGTGAGGACGGCTCAGAGGTTGGTAAAGTTTCTCCGGGCTTACGTATCGATATCGTAGGGTCGCAGAACGGCTGGCTTGCGGTTCTTTCGCCGAAGGGAAAAGTTGGCTATGTGCGTCGTGAAGCGATTTTTCCGCGCAGCGAAGAAATACCGCCGAGCTCGTAGCTATCTTGCGGCAATAGAGGCAAAAACAACTGTTGAGGTGTAACGAAAGAAGGAGCCGATAATGGAGTTTGCTATTTCCTATCCTGCACGACCAGATGCCTGGAAGGATCTGGTCGTTGCTGAGGACAAAGGATTTACTCACTGTTGGTTTTATGACTCGCAAATGATCTATAGCGATGTGTACGTGTGCATGGCACTCGCTGCAGAACGGACAAAAACGATCACCCTTGCTACCGGTGTTGCCATTCCGAGTAATCGTATTGCTCCAGTGACGGCGCATTCCATCGCGACCATAAACCAGCTTGCCCCTGGCCGGGTCATTCTTGGCCTTGGTACCGGCTTTACCGGGCGTAATACGATGGGATTGCCGCCGGTGCCGCTCGATACCGTCCGTTCGTATATCCAACAATGTCGTACGCTGTTACGTGGTGAAGATCTCCTCTACCGTGAGGGGTCGCGTGAACGCTGGATTCGTTTTCTCCACCAGAATCACGGCTACATCAATCTCAAAGAGCCTATTCCTATTTACTTTGCTGCTAACGGACCGAAGGCCCTTGAATTGGTGGGCGAGTTGACTGACGGGTGGATTACGACCTTGTCTGATCCACAAAGCTTCAAGAAGAATCTTGCGACGGTAGAAAAAGGCGGCGCGAAGGCCGGCCGAAGCGTGACAAATTTGCCAAATGTAGCGTTGTGTACAGGATGTGTCCTCCGACCAGGCGAATCCGCAACTTCTCAACGTGTGATCAACCGGGTTGGACCATTTGCTATCGTTGCGTTGCACGCCCTGTGGGAACAGTCGGCCGTTGCCTCCAACCTGCCGCCGCTCCTGAAGGAGCTCTATGCGAAGTACGATACTGAGTACGTCGCAAAACTGAAGACGCCCGCCGATCGTCTCTACCTCGAGATTCATGAGGGTCACCTCATTTACCTCAAGCCCGGCGAAGAGCACTACGTGACCGAAGACCTGGTGCGCGGATTTAGCTTAACTGGGACAGGGGAAGAGATTATCACTCGGCTGAAAGCGCTCGAAGCGGTCGGCCTTAAGCAAGTGGCAATCCAAGTGGTGGGTGACACTGGACGTGAGATGATCGAGGAATTTAGCCGTGAGGTCATTGCAAAATACTGACGCCGGTGAAACGTAAAGCGTCATCCGTGAGAAAAAAGCAGGCGAGCTTCTCCTTTACGCTTTACGTTGTACGAAGGATCTCTTATGTCTCAACAAGCGCTCACTCTCGGTATCGCCGTCTCCCTCAGCGGCCGCTACGCGCTCCTTGGCCGGCAGGTGCTTGAGGGACTCGAATGCTACGTGCGTGATGTGAATGCTGCCGGTGGCATCGTTCTCAAGCGTGAAGGCAAGCCTCTCCCGGTATCACTCGTGGTCGAGGATGATAACAGCGACGAGAACAAGATTCGCAACTTGGTGGAGAAGCTCATCCGTCAGGACAAAGTTGATTTACTCATTGGACCCTATGGCAGTGGGCTGACCCTCGCCGCCGCAGAAATAGCGGAAACCTTGCAGTATGTACTGTGGAACCACAGTGGCTCATCAGACGAGATTTTCGAATGTAACCTCTCTTCGGTAGTTGGCATTCTCACTCCTGCCTCTCTGTATCTGTGTGCCATTCTCGACCTGATCAAATCGCTGGACCCGACGGTGAGACGAGTGGCGCTGTTCAGTGCGAAGACCGGGTTTGCCGCCGATATGGCTGCGGGTGCGGTGAACTGGCTTAAACGGGAAGGGTTCTTACTGACGACACACCAGACGTATCGCTCAGGGATCGAAGACTTTCGCCCGTTACTGAGCCCGATCAAAGACGATCCACCAGACGTTTTTCTCAGTGTCGGGCGTGTAGAAGATGACATTCTGCTTGCGCAGCAATTACGCCAGCTCAAACCAAAAATAAAAGCTGCCGGGCTGGTGGTGGCGGCGATCAGTCGTTTCAAAGCGATCTTGCATGAACAAGCCGATGGGTTCTTCGCTCCCAGCCAGTGGGAACCGCAAGTGCGATACCAAGTTGACTGCGGACCGACAGAGGTCGGATTTCTCACCCATTATTTGAAAAGTGCAACGGTACCAATCGACTACCCTGCTGCTCAGGGCTATATCGCAGGTGTTATTGCTCAATGCTGCGTCGAGGCCGTTGGGGGACTTGATCAAAAAGCACTACGTGAAGCGGCGAGCCGATTACGTTGTACGACGTTCTATGGCCCGTACGCGATTGAAGCGCAGACGGGGCGTCAGACCGCGCACCCCATGCTGGTCACGCAGTGGCAAAAAGGCAAGAAAGAGATCGTCTGGCCATGCGAGGTTGCGGAGGTGCAACCGTGGTATCCGGGACCACTCTTCGAGTTCTGAGTCCAGAGTTGAGAAAGTCCGGAGTCTGGAGTCGAGCGGGAGTAAACAAGAAACGTAAATGGGCAGCGCCCACCGGTTCGTGACGAAAGGGGTATGGTGTCTAAAAGTGCCCGCAAAGGCTAAATTTCAGTGCCCGGAATTTGGCCCTCGGTCACAGCTTACGGTTTAATATCTTGGTACATTGATCG
>JAYVFX010000738.1:0-9929 GCA_043772795.1 Deltaproteobacteria bacterium | reverse complement strand
TGCCCCTGCTGCGCGCGACGGGGTAACCAGGGTGGAGATGATCAGGATCCACGTCGCAATTCTAGGAGTCACTCACTATGAGACCGGTTAACGACATTGTCTCTTCAGCCAACTGAAACAACAAGGCGTCATTTGGCAGGTTTCAGAATCGCACCAAGACCCAAAGGGGGAGTTTCATGGGGAGTGATCTCTACGACATTATCACGGTTGGCGGTGGCTTAGGCGGCTCTGCTTTAGCCAAAGCAATGGCGGAACACGGAGCAAAAGTGCTGGTGCTCGAGCGCGAGACGCACTTCAAGGACCGTGTCCGTGGAGAGGGCATGTCTCCTTGGGGGGTCGCGGAAACGCAAGCGCTGGGCCTTTATGAGCTCTTACGCACCACGTGTGCCCACGAGTTACCACGGTTTGGGTTCTATATCGGACCGGAGTTCGGGGAGCCCCGCGATCTGCTCACGACGACGCTCCAACAGCTCCCGGGGGTCACCTTTTACCACCCGGCGATGCAAGAGGTGCTTCTGCAAGCGGCTGCCGACGCTGGTGCCGAAGTCCGCCGCGGGGCGAGCGTGCGGGAGGTCAAACCAGGAGATAGGCCGACGATCGTCGTTGAACAGGAAGGGCAGGTCGAAGACATCCCCGCCCGGCTGATCGTGGGAGCCGATGGACGAGGTTCAATGGTCCGCAAGTGGGCCGGCTTTCCCGTCCACCACGACCCCGAGCATCTGGTCATCTCCGGCGTGCTGTTTGAGGAGATGTCTATGCCTCAGGAGGATATGTTCTATTTCATCCTCCGCCCCACCCTCGGCCAAGGCGCTCTCTTGAATCCCCAAGGGAGCGGGCGGGTCCGGGCCTATCTCACGCAGACCAAGGCCACCAGCACGCGTTTGCAGGGAGCCGCCGACCTCCCCCGCTTTATCGAAGAGTCGATCAGAAGCGGAGCACCAGCCGAATGGTATGCGGAGGCAAAACAAGTCGGTCCGCTGGCGACCTTCGATGGGGCAGATACCTGGGTGGAGCATCCGTACAAAGGGGGTGTCGCGTTGATCGGCGATGCCGCCGCCACCAGTGACCCGACCTGGGGACAGGGACTGTCGCTGACTGTGCGGGATGCACGAGTGCTACGGGATGCCTTACTCAGTCATAAGAATTGGGACGAGGCTGGGCACGCCTACGCTGCAGAGCATGACCGCTACTATGGGGTGACGCACCGAGTAGAGCACTGGCTGTCGGAAATGTTTTTTGCGACTGGTCCGGCAAGGGAAGCGCAGCGGGCCAGAGCGTTTCCGTTGATCGCGCAAGACCCGACCCGCGTGCCCGATCATCTAGCGAACGGGCCGGATTTACCCGCTGACGAGACAGTGAGACGACGATTCTTTGGTGAGGAGTAGCCATCGTAGACACCTAACAATCCGCGCCACCGCATCGCGGCCCTGTGGCGTGATGGAATGAACGTGAAAGGCTGCGTTTGGGCCGCTCGCGGTGCGCGGGGGCGTTAGGCTCGACCTTGAAAGAAAACTAGAGGAACTCTTGGCGGGTCACAGAAAAAAAGAAAACGAAGCCCACTGCAAACTACGGGGAATGAGGGCGCCGAGTGAAAGCCGAAACGGCAGGAACAAGATGAGCAACTACAAGAAGTGAGGGAACAGTCTCGCAGCTCGAACCCGAGAGCAGACGACAAGGAACTCTTGGAGGGGTCGCTCAAAAGAAAAAGACAAAGCCCCGCCGGGGACCCCGACAACGACAACCACCACAACCCCTGAGCCCTACCACAAGCACCAGGAATGAGGGCGCGGAGTGGAAGCCGAAGGAAGGAACAAAGTGAGAGGTTCCAAAGAAGGAACAAAGGCGCGGAGTGGAAGTCGCAGCAGCAGGACCAAAACGAGAGGTGACAAAAGGTGAGGGAACAGTCTCGGAGCAAAACCGCCTAACCAACCGCGCCACCGCATCGCGGCCACGTTGGGACTCTGCTAAACCTGAAGAGCCTTGGTGTGGCCGCTCGCGGTGCGCGGGGGCGTTAGGCCATCAAGAAGAGACTTCAGAAGAAAACAAGGAGGGAAAGAAATATGAGTATGGTTCGACATGACCAATGTGATTTATCTGTATTTCAAAGGCACCCCTCTCCTCTTAAGATCGATGGCCGGGTTTATCCGATGAGCTGTAGGAAACGATGGATTGTGGTGATAATCTTCGTGACTTGCTCCTTTACAAGTTCAGCATCTGCGCAGACTAGCATGCTGAAAGTCTCATTATTTGAATCAGATGCAATCTCGACAGACGAGAATGATCATCTCCGTGCCCTTTTTAACGACATGCTGAGCAAGCTCCACGTACGCTACCCAACTATATCTTATACTAGCATTGATATGGCGGGAATAGACTATCAGACACCCTGTGGCGCACTAAAAACCAACACTCTCGCCTCACTAACGGCTATGAGATACCAAGCCTGCAAAAAGGAATTGGGAGAGAAACTCAAGCCCTTGCTGTCGGTCAAGAAAGTGCACGATCCGGATCCTTACTATTCTGCTACTTTTATCACGAATCGCCAATCCCAGATCGACTCTCTGGAGTCTTCAAAGATTCACACGTTGTATCTGGTGGACTCAGAATCGGCCTCTGGATATATTGCACCTCTCTACAAACTGTATGAAATCGGCTTAATCAAATCGCCGTCACTCGACGGCGTCAAGGAGAAAGGGTGGAATGTTGAAGTAGTAGGGCGGCACCCGGAGGTGATTAACCGGATAAAAGGTGACTTCACTGCAATCGGTGCAGTCGGTAACCCGTCCCTGCAGTCGGCGCAACAGTCTGACATAGTACTGCTTTTGCGGTACTATACTCTACCGCAGGACGTGATTGTTATCAGTAGTGACTTGGACGAATACAAGGAAGGGATCACTGAATGGTTCACGGCGATCTTCAACATCGATTCATCGGGTGCTTTTGTGAATCCTAATGCAAAAGTCTTGGAAAACTCTTCGGCGCGGATCACTGGTGTCGCTCCGTTCTCTCGCGCCGTGGAAAACGCTATCACTGATCTGGGCCGTATGCATGATCACGTGGTAGCCGGGAAAGGGGCACTGCCGTTGACGAATCTTAACAAGGGGACCTCTGTAGCTGATCTATTGAACTTAGTGAACTCGCTCACGGTGGGTGCCCTTGTCGCCACGCTTATGTCAGTCTTCACCGTGCTGTCGTCCGCGTTCGGGCTCGGTTACCGACTTGGGCGAAAACCAACGCCCTAAAAAAGCGCATGAGCCCAAGAATTAACGAAAATGTCTCAGCGTCTTCTTACCGCCAGAGAAAGTGTGACTTGAGATAAAGGAAGCATGAAAGTGCAGCCTAACTAACCGCGCCACCGCATCGCAGCCATGTTGGAGTTCTGCTCAATCTGAAAGGCCGCATTGTGGCCGCTCGCGGTGCGCGGGGGCGTTAGGCTCGAACCCGAGAGACAAGTGTGGAGAACTCTTGGAGGGTCGCAGTAAGAAAGAGGAAAACAAAGCCCCGCCAAAGGAACCCAACAACGACCACAACCACAACCTCTGAGCCCCGCAACCACGATGAGTAAGGGTTCTGAGTGAACGTCGATGCGGTAGGAACAAAGTGAGAGGTTGCAAAAAAGAACAAAGGCACGGAGTGAATGCCGACGTGACAAGTAGGAGCCGAAAAAATACAAAGAGTGAGGGACCAATCTCGCAGTAAGACTTCGCCTAACCCACCGCGCCACCGCATCGCGGCCACGTTGGACTCTGGTAAACCTGAACGTGCGCGGTCTGGCCGCTCGCGGTGCGCGGGGGCGTTAGACGTTCATCAATATAGAGATCTATTCACGATTGTCTGAGGGGGACATGAGAATGAGTATTGATTGGTCGGCGTTGCCGCTCAGGGCATTCCGTCGCACCGGGGGAATAGCCAACGGAACCGACGAGGCAACGTCTGCAACCGTTGAGTTTCTTTCTGCGTAGGAGTGATATCGAGGGGTGACCCGCCCTAACCTAATAATTCATAACCGGGCTGCGACCGCGCGGCTCAACAAAGGAGGACGACATGGCACAGGGGAAACAGATTGGAGCCTTTACACTGAAAGGGGAGGCCTTCTTCTACACTTCCGGGCCTGGCCAGAGCTACACCGTGCAGGGCTCTTATAGTGGCCCCGTGACGGGGGAAGTCTCTGGGGCTCATCGGGGGACGATGACCGTGGCAACCGGTGTTGGCACGAAAGTGGGGAATCAGTGCCATGGAAGCAATTAAGCGCAAGCTGGAGCGGGACATCGTCCCGTGGCTCGAATCGGCGGAGAAATACACAAGCTGGACGCTGTTCAGGATGTATAGCCTGTATTTCTGGCTCGGCGAGCTTTTCGTCTTTCTAGTCGGCCTTGGCTTTTCGCATCCCGCGTTTCGAGTGCTCGCTCCGCAGGCAGCTAAAGAGACTGGAACACCTCCTGGCCAGCCTATTATTGCGAGCCTCGGGGAGGGCATCATGTTTTGGCTTGCCCTCATAGGGCTAGTCGCCTGGGG
Organism: Deltaproteobacteria bacterium; assembly: GCA_043772795.1. Classification (GTDB taxonomy): domain Bacteria; phylum Desulfobacterota; class Binatia; order Bin18; family Bin18; genus VGTJ01. The sequence goes on along the minus strand of JAYVFX010000738.1, from coordinate 5,414 downwards.
GCTACTGAAGGTCTACGTCATGAAGAACGATCTCGAAAAGCGGTGCTCTCTTATTAAGAGCGGTGTTAGGCAGTTTCGCCAGTTCCGGAGGCAGTTGAATACCATCCTCCAAAATGCAAACCCTATGGAAGGGCTTCTTCAGCTTCAGGAAGCCATCAACGAGACCGTCGACCGGATGAATGGGGAAGATGCGTGGCCTTGGCCTCGCGGATTAGCGCTAGGAATCGAGGCACTCGTGGCAGAGGAGGTAGACCGTTACGTAAGGGAGTACGCAGACTCCTGGACGGCTGTTTCCCAGACAACTGATATCCAACGGAGGTAGGATCGATCATGGCTGAACTAAAGGCTAGATTCGTCTTGGGCGAAGATGGCAAGCCCAAGTACATCAGTGATGGTACATTGCGCCATTACGTAATTGGACTCTTCGTGGAAGGGGTGCCTGAAGACGCTATCGGCGTTACATACCAGCTTCACGAGACGTATCATGATCCGTTGCGCGAGGCTTACGATCCCTCCAAGGGGTGCCAGGAGGAGATAACGTCGTACGGTGATTATGACATTGTCGCTACCGTTCGAGTAAAACCGCGCCCGATGAGGATCAAAAGCTCACTGTATGACGCGTTGAAGCGCACGTATGAGGAAACAAGTGATCCGGACATTCTTAGAGCGTTAAATGATATCAAAGAGAACTGAGCCGAACAAACCGCTGCAGCCGACGCCCTACAGCTTACGCTACGCTTCAGCTTCCGGGCGCGACTGAGCGGGGGCGTTAGGTGCGCATTCTCGAATGCATGCTGCCATCATCTGATACAACAGGATAGCTTTCTCTGTTTGCTGGGCGGCAGAGGTGAGGGCAGCCAGGTGTACAAAAACCCTCTGCTAAGAAGGCTATATCGGAGCGCTCAGAGCGCGTGCCAACATTCAACCATCTTCGGAGGAACGTTTTGAAAACCAACATGCAGCAAGCACCCATCCGTAATGCAACTACTATTTGTGCATCCGTTTACAGTCACAGTGGTGAATTCACTCCAGTTTACACAGACCTGCAACTGACTGGTCGAGGAATCGACTTCAAATTCATTCGGTCTTATCGTTCATCGCTCGCCGGTCATATGGGAGACCTGGGACGAGGATGGTCAAGTAGCATAGCGAAGAAGATTGAACGTAAGGGCGATGATATTCTCTATCACAACGGGGCAGGTGAGGTGTACAAATTCATTGGAGAAAAGAATGGCACCTATACGTCTCCAGGCGGATTTTATGGAATTCTCTTGCAAGAAAGAAACCAGTTTCTCCTTCGCCGACGCTATGGGCTAACGTATCGGTTTGAAGCTCCAGAAACAGGTGGGAGAATTCTGGGGAGTGAAGACAGAAACTACAACTCCATTCAGTATGCCTATTCTGCTAATGCGATTGTCATTATTGACAGCTTAAAACGGAAGATCGGCATCTCACTCCATAAGGGTCTTTTGCAAGAACTCAAAGATCACGCTGGACGTACATGGAAGTATGGGTATGACAAAAATGATTGCCTGATCGAAGTCACTCAACCAGAAACCGCCGATTTCCCCAATGGCACGTTGGTAAGGTATGCCTACGACGCCAACCACAGGTTAATATCAATCACCGACGCCAAGGGTCAGAAGTATTTAGTGAACCACTATGACAGGTCGGGAAAGGTAGTAGCCCAAGAGCATGGAAGAGGCACATTCAAGATAGAATATGATGTCATTGGTGAAGGCGAAAATGGGTTTCCCATGTATCGAACAACATGTATCAGGAAGAATGGAAGTAAGCTGGTACTTGAACATGACGAGGTTGGCCATGTTCTTTTGAGAACACTTTTTGTCAGCAAAGATTCATTCGTCCCGGAAGACGTAACGGGCCTAGGTGGGAATGACGTCCCACTTATCACGAAAGCGGCATATAACAAGAACTCGGAACTCACCAGCCGCCTGTTACCGGCAGGTAATACGACAGAATGGTTCTACAGTGAAGAGGAAAACAACCCTCTGAACCAGGGAAATCTCGTGCAGATCGTAGAGAGCCCCCAGCCAGGTGTAGAGAGTGACCAAACGAGAATCGTTACAGAATATGAATACGAACAAACGTTCCAGTTAACCACCAAACTGATAGATTCACGGGGCAACAAGACAGTATACGGACATGATGCACAGGGGAATCTCATTGTTACAACCTACCCGCCTGTAACGATTCAACCTGTTAACAGCAGCATCCCAAGACTCCCTCCACTGGATAGAATCCAAAACGATGAATACCAATACAACTCTATGGGACAGTTGCTCAGAAGAAAGCATATTGATGGATCAATAACTGAGTACCACTACTATCCCGTGAATGACCCCATCGGTACGCGAGGACCAAACACTGCAACCAACAATCCTGACAACCTCTGTGGTTATCTTGCACGCGTGGTTCGAGATGCAAACGGTAAAAAGATCAAAACAGAATATGCGTATGATAATTTCGGCAATGCTACAACAGTGGTAGACGGCAAGAGCAACCCGGCGCGTTTGCGGTACAACGCCATGGGAAAGCTGGAGAGTGTGACGAGCAGGGAGCCTTTCAAAAACAAGATAGATTACAAATACGACGCTAATTATAATGAGATCGAATCAGCTCAATTATTTGAACGACTTGAGTATGATGAAACGACTCAGGCAACAAGGGTTACCTCATCTACTCTGCGCGAACTCACAGAATATAATGCGCTGGATAATGTAACATTGCGAAAAATTATCGGCGACGACAAAATAATAACTGAATACTTTATTAGGGACGTCGATGAGCAAATAATCCGCCAGCTCCAACCATTGGGGAATGCAACCGAGTACGTGTATGACGAACGTAACCTGCTCATCAAGAAAAATTTCGGCGTTGGCACACGAGAAACTTTCTCCAATCGATTCACCTACACATTAAATGGCGCTGTCAGAACCTCTATAAACGGTAATGGCAATACAACTACGTACCATTACGATGGTTTCCACCGATACAAAGGTTTCACGAATCCCGTTGGCACCAAGAAAACACAGTGGTTTGACGAGGCGGATAACGTGGTGCGGGTGGAAATTGATAGCGACAGCGGCTTGGCAACGAAAAAATCTAGGGTGCGCCACCCTGGTAGCGCACCTCTTATGGAAGCAAAGTATCATTTTGATCAATGGAATAGAGCGTATCGAGTTGACAAGGCATGGCACAATCATTCCAACGGAGATGAACTTGGCGAAAGCAAGTGGAATGGCGAGAAAGGGATTGTTTCAACGGTACTAGAATACGCTGAGAACGGTCTCCCAGGCAAAGTGTGGACGGAAACCGACAACGTTGTGGGTGTCGAATATGATGGCGTTGGTCGGGTCGTACAGATGAAAGACCTGACAGGAGAGGAGTTCTCCTTTGAGTATGACGAGAACAACAATCCAACATTGCTAACGCACCTTGGACCAGAAATAGAAGGAAGACGATTTGAACGAGTGCTTCGAAGAAGCCATGACGAAATGGATCGGCTTGTTTGGCAGCAGGAAAACGATGAGGCCCCGGAACGATTTGCCTACAATGCGCTCGGGAATGTCATCAACTCTGTTGGAAAATCCGGGATCGAGATTCACCACACTGACGACTCTTTAGGTCGCTGAGTGGGCCATGCGTTCACAATTACGGATGCATTGGACAGCACCACGGTTCAAAAGATAGGACGCCGCTTCGAGTATGACGATAACTACCGTCTCTCAGCCTATACCGACGCTGCCGGTAAACGGACGCTGTACCGCTACGATACACTCGACCGTCAAACAGGGGTAGTTTTCCCCGATGGCAAGGCTGCCCATGTTGAGTATGACGCTAATGGAAACATGGTTCGGGTCGTTGATCAGAATAATAACCAGATCACTCATCGTTATGATGCTTCCAATCGGCTCGTTGAACGACAAAGCCATAGCGAGAAGTCCGATGCAACAACAGTGGAGAAGTACGAGTACGATGGCTTGAGCAGGTTGGTTGCTGCCATTGCACCGGATGGCGTCATAAGGCGAACCTATGACTCCCTCTCACGCTTGCTGACTGAACAACAAGGGGAGCATATGCTCCGGTGCACCCACGATTCTGCGGGAAACCTTTCCAATCTGATTTATCCGGGCGGAGAAGAAGTACATAAAGCCTACGATATTCGAAATCGCGTTACCTCTGTAAAGAACAAGTCCGGGGAAACTCTAGCCAGCTTTATCTACCGCGCGAACGATCAGGTCGCCAAGATGTTGTTGGGTAATGTAATCGAAACAAGTTTCTCCTACAACCAACAGGAACGTTTGGAATCCATAGAGTACAGAAGAACAGACAACCACAATCTTGTTGAGGGCTTCCGATACCAGTACGATAGCACTGGAAAGATAACCCACGAAATTCAGTTGAGCGAAGGCCCAACCTACGGTGAACGATACTACTACGATAATGCCGATCGAGCGACAAAAGCTCAATATGGTGTTCAGGATGTCTTCGATCCAAATAGTGCGTTTGAGCAAGAGACTTCGTACGAGCATTTCCCCGAGGGTTTGTGGAAACGACGGATTGATATTGATGGCCAAGGTCAGCTTATTGATGACCAGATCGGTACCATCAACCAACTCAATAATTATCAAGACTTTGGCAACCTTGCCTTTGCCTACGATGCGAATGGGAACTGTATCCGCAAAGGCAAATCGAATCCCGGTTATTGCGACAATAAATACGACCAGGATAACAGGCTGATCAAGTCCGAGTGTTATGACGCTCAAGGGGACAAAACACAAACAATCGAATACTTTTATGATGCTTTCAGCAGACAAGTGCGCAAAGTTGTAACCGATATGCGTGGCAGCGTCACAGAGTATACGTATGTGTGGGCAGGACCTATGCTCCTCGAAGAATATGAGAACGGTGTGTTAGTACGGACCTATCGCTATGGTGACGGTTCCATGCCACTTCAACTCTCCGTAAACAACGGTAGACGATCCGATTATTACTTCACGTTCAATGGGAAGGGGCGCGCAAGCGGCTTGGTGTACACACGTGACCCCTATGCGTTTGCAGAGAAGTATGGCTATGAGCTGACAGGCGCTTCGTTCATGAAGGAGATAAACGGCATACAGGTCGGTCTCTCTTCAAGAAACTCAACCATCTCTAGCATATTAAATTCTGTTCTTTCTGGCAGTTCATTTGGTTTACGAGACTGGCAGAATGGGACACAGTCCATCATTGGTGGCACACACATATCTGGTGAGATTGCGGCGGTGCTAAATAGTGTTGGTAAGGAACACGGTGGTTGGAAAGCCGTCTTTAACACACAAAGAGACGGTTATTTAAATATGAGCGGACACGGCAGCAGTGGGAAGGGACCAACTGGCGCGGGGGCAAGAGGC
>JAYVFX010000737.1:0-5979 GCA_043772795.1 Deltaproteobacteria bacterium | reverse complement strand
AGCGCCTTTACCAGGATCGGTTTCAGATCCGGCTTCTTTCTTTACTGTGGGGATGTAGTTCACCAGGGCTTCAATAAGAAAACGTTTCACTGGCAGTGGAGCCGGTGCGGTAGCTCCTTGCTGGGCTCGTCCTAGATCTTCTTGCGCTGTTTCGCGAATCTCGACTTTCTGAAAATATTTCGACCGCGAAAGATCGTGTGCAAATGATGCAATAGTCTGGTTATCAACTGCTTTCCCGTTGATCTTCGCGGTCCCTTTGGCTTCGGTGAAATCCGTCAGCCAAAGATACTCTGGAGTACTTGAGCTCAGGTCATCAAGAATGTGAACCGACGCTGAACGTCGCTCTGCTGAAGTCAGAAGGCGGACAACTTTTAGCTTCTGCTCTACTTCTTTCTTTTGCTTTTCAAGTTTTTCAACTTCTTGATTTTGTTTGCGAGCCGTTTCTACGTCGGCTTCCAATTTCTCCACAATGGTAGTTGCGTTCTGCAATTCGTTCTGGGTACCCAGATGAGTCCAAGCTAAGGCACCAAACAATGCAGCGAGGCTGAGGCCAACAAGAATTCCCTCTACTTTGCGAGATGAGGCTTGCTCAGTTTCTCTTGCAGATATGAGGTTAATCCGAATCATCGGTCTCCCGGTCTCCTCGTAGCTAAACCTACACTTACAGCGAAACTTGACGCGTTCTGCCGGATGAAGTCCTCGTCTTGGCCACTAATATTCACTTTGCGGAACGGATCGGATACTTCGACTGGAATGTGCAGCCGCTGGCTCATATTCGCAGCTAGTCCGGGGAGTTGTGCAGTTCCACCACTAAGGTAGATCGTACTTACTTGTTCCTCCGTCGATCCCGAGCCAAAGAAGCTGAGCGCATGTTGTATCTCGTCAAGCAGTTGCTCAGACGCTGAAACAATAACCCGCTCGACCTCCTCCGAACTGTGCCCTGAAAGAATGCCGTTGATCTTTGCATCCTCAGCTTGTTCAGAATTGACTTTTAATTCCCGAGCGAGAATGTCAGTAAATTGCTGCCCTCCAACAGGTACGTCTCCAGTAAATGCTGACCGGCCTCCCTTCATGACATTAATAAGGGAGTAGTGAGCGCCTATATTAATAAGAGCAACGATTTCCTCAGGGTCAGGGGTATAATTGACCTCAAACATGTTCTCTAAGGCGAAGTAATCAACGTCAGCCACAACAGGAGTGAGGCCAGCTTCGCTGATAGCGTCAATGTAGCTGTTGATGACGTCTTTTCTAACTGCGACCAACAGTACGTCGACGTTCTCGGACTTTGCTTCCGAGCCGAGGACCTGGTAATCGAGACTCACGTTTTCCAAACTCTCGGGAATAAAGTTCCCAGCCTCGAAGAGAATCGTCTCTTGGAGATCTTTAGGATCTTGAGCAGGAAAACTCGCTCGTTTGATGATCACTGCGGGACCGGGGAGAGTCGTGATGACATTTTTCGACCGAATGGCGTGGTCTTCAATCAGGGTACGAATGGAGTCAGCAACGCTACCGGGACTTTGTACGATGTTACCCAGTACGATGTTTTCTGCGAGAGGGACGATTCCGGCCTTGAGCACTCGTAGAGAGCGTCCTCGTCCTTTGACTTCGAGCATCTTGATCGAACTTGAACCGATGTCGATGGTCAGATAGCTTTTATCTCCAAACGGCAGGAGAGAGGTGAGAGAGCTAAGAATACTGTTGCCTGAAGACGCCATAGTTGCTCATCAACAATCAATGTATTTCGAAGACTTACTATGCAATACGAAAACCAATTTGTCAAATGTTAAATTCAGAAAACCCCGGCTCTCCACTTTTTGTCTCGGTTGCCCTCTCTTTTCCGACAATTTCTACTGGAGAATTGACTTATCGTGTACCAAATACACTCGCAGCGAAAATAACTCTAGGGACATGTGTAGTTGTCCCTATAAATAGGCGAAAAATAACAGGAATAGTGACTTCTATCTTGTCTATTAATGATTGTCCAACTGGAAAAAATATAAAGGACATTCTCGATATAGTAGAAGAAGACGTTGTTTTTTCTCAAGACATGATGCATCTCTGGCGGTGGTCTGCGAGCTATTACCTCACGTCGCTAGGAGAGATGCTGGGAGCCATACTTCCAAGCGGATTGCGCAGCGAAAGCACTCAATTAGTGAAATTGAAAAAGGAGAGAAGAGGAAAAACATCTCAGATGCCTTCCTCAGAGGAAGACCAGGCGCAGGCATTTTCTTCTCTTTCTTCAGTTGAAGCAGACATTCTTGCTTTCCTCAGTAACAAGCCGCGTGTAACAACGAAGATACTGAAGCGGCAGTTTCCCACATCCTTTCTTAGTAAAGTCCTCCAGCATCTTGAGGCTGTCGGACTCATCGAAATCAAGGAACATCTCCCTCGTCGTCGGCGCTCTCCTCCAGTGCAAGTCGCGGATGCAATTCCTTCTTCTGATGAAGTGGCGAGCCGTGAAAGTGAGATCGTTCTGTCTGTGGCACAAACACAAGCGTTGCAGGAGGTAAATTCTGCTCTGCACGGTGGACGCTTTCAAACGTTTCTTTTGCACGGGGTGACGGGAAGTGGAAAAACTGAAGTATATCTCCGTGCCGCGCAGCAGGCTGTTGCCCTGGGAAAAAGTGTTCTCGCTTTAGTGCCGGAGATTGCCTTGACTTCACAGTTGGTCGAGAAAGCCGAACAGTGCTTTGGTACGCTGGTCGCAGTAGTGCATAGTGGTTTGGTTGCAAGTGCGCGCTGGGCTGAGTGGCGTCGCATTGCACGAGGAGACGCTCGGGTTGTTATCGGGGTTCGCTCCGCTGTCTTTGCACCGATGCAGCAGCTTGGCCTTGTAATTGTCGATGAAGAGCATGACACTGCGTATAAGCAGCAGGATGGCGTGCGCTACAATGCCCGCGACCTAGCTGTCATGCGTGGGCAGCTCGCTTCGTGCCCTGTCGTCCTCGGCTCGGCAACCCCATCACTTGAAAGTTATATGAACGGGCAAACCAAGCGTTATACGATGTTGACGCTTCCTGAGCGAGTCGCATCTCGTTCGCTACCGGTGATTGATGTTGTTGATCTGCGGAAAGAGAGACGGAGTGAAGGCGGGGATACGATCTTTTCTGCTACGCTCAAGCAAGCTCTGGTGGAGAACTATCACGCTGGCAAGCAAAGTTTGCTCTTCGTCAATCGTCGTGGCTACGCCAATTACCTGCAATGCCGGCTTTGTGGTGAAGTTGTCTCGTGTAAGCAGTGTAGCGTTACACTCACCTATCATCTCAGAGGTCGCGTGCTCCGCTGCCACTATTGTGGCTTTTCTCAGCCTGCGTTTGATCAGTGTCCCGCCTGTCGTGAACTCGCTCTCCAGGGAACGGGATTTGGCACTGAGCAAGTTGAAGAGGCGCTGCGGAGTTTTCTTCCAGAGGCCAGAACGGCACGGCTTGATCGTGATAGCGTCAGTCAGCGTGGAGCGCTCGATCGTGTGATCAACGCCTGGCGTGCGCATGAACTCGATATTCTTATCGGGACACAGATGGTCGCGAAAGGCCATGACGTTCCGGGGGTAACGCTCGTGGGCGTATTACGAGCGGATAGTTCGTTGCATTTTCCTGACTTCCGTGCTGCCGAACGGACGTTTCAAGTCTTAACCCAGGTTGCCGGTCGTGCAGGTCGGGGAAGCGAAAGTGGACGTGTGATCATCCAGACCTACGTGCCAGAGCATTACAGTATCCGGTTCACGGTGCGACAGAATTTTCCGCACTTTGCGACCCATGAACTGCGCTATCGTAAACAACTCGGCTACCCGCCGTTTACGCGCATGGTGTGCATACGCTGTGAGGGGCGAGATGGAGAGCAGGTGAAGGCATACGTTGAGAGTGTCGCAGAAAGTTTAATCGAAAACATGCGCGATATACAGCAAGAGAGGCCGACGATTCTTGGCCCTGCCCCAGCGCCACTGGAACGACTGAACGGTCGTGAGCGTTGGCACTTGTTGATTAAAAGTGAGGACCGCCGCAGCTTACACGACGTGGTGCGAAAAGCCGTAGAACAAGTACGTACCCGAGGCCGCGCTGCTGGAGTCCGGCTCGTCGTTGATGTCGATCCATACGACATGTTATAGATCAACCATGATCAGAGAGATTCTTCATTATCCTGACCCCCGCCTTAAGCAAAACGCTGGGCTCGTAGACAATATTACTGAGAATCTCGTGCAATTAGTCGAGGATATGGTGCAAACCATGTACGATGCTCCTGGTATCGGGCTGGCAGCCGTGCAACTTGGCATTCCACAACGCATTGTGGTGCTCGACGTCAACCACGAGGAGCCAGGGAAAGACCTCATTAAGCTCATCAATCCGGTCATCACTGCTCGTGAGGGGGAAGTGATTTGGGAAGAGGGGTGTTTGAGCGTGGTGGATTATACGGCTGAAGTGAAGCGCTCGGCAAAAGTTGAGGTCAAAGCCTGGACGCCTGACGAGAAAGAAATCGTTCTGCAAGCCGAAGATCTTTTTGCAGTCGCGTTGCAACATGAGCTCGATCACCTTGACGGAAAACTTTTCATCGATCGCATCAGCCGCCTGAAGAAAGAATTGTATTCACGCCGAGTGAAGAAACTACTGCGCGAAGGACGACCGCTCGAACCATCGCACAAAAAGTCAGTGGCGATATGAACTGCGGGTCAGTGACGAGTAATGAGTTATGAGTGAGGAATACACAATGTTACTACCTTCTTTTGCGTTTCATTCTTCACTCTTCATTCTTCATTCTTAATTCGCTATGCGTCTCGTCTTCATGGGCACGCCCGACTTCGCTGTGCCCTCACTACAAGTTTTGATCACTGGCAACGATCCTGTCGTTGGTGTGTTCACTCAACCCGATCAACCTGCCGGCCGCGGTATGGCCATGCACGCCCCTCCAGTGAAGACATTGGCTGAATCGCGTGGCATTCCGGTGTTCCAGCCAGCCAAACTTCGGGTATCTGGGGTACTGGAACAACTCCGCGCGTGGCAACCTGATCTGATTGTTGTGGCTGCGTACGGCAAAATCCTTCCCAACTCAATCCTCAATCTTCCGCCACAGGGTTGTATCAACGTGCATGCTTCACTCCTACCCAAGTACCGCGGAGCAGGCCCTATTCAGCGGGCAATTGCGCAAGGAGAGACAGAAACCGGCATTACCATCATGCGTATCAGTGAACGTATGGACTCCGGCGATATCCTCTTGCAAAAAGCAATGCCGATTTCTCCACAAGATACCGGCGGCTTGCTTCACGACAGACTCGCGCAACTTGGGGCCGACACGCTGGGTGAAGCACTTCGTTTATTGAAGGACGGGCGATTGGTCGCCCGTCCGCAAAACGAAGCCGAGGTAACCTACGCCCCACTCATCAAGAAAGAAGATGGTCGGATCGACTGGACTCAAAGCGCGACAGTGATCGAAAGACGAATTCGGGCCTTCAATCCTTGGCCATCTGCGTATACGACTGTCAACGGTAAGATGCTGAAAATTTTTTCTGCTCAGGTTGAGCCTCACGTCCGTCCCGGTTCCGCAACTCCTGGAACGATTACCGAGGTGACTCCCGTGAGCCTCTGTGTTGTGACTGGTGCAGGGGTACTCGCGCTGACCGAAATACAACTCGAAGGAAAAAAACGATTGCCGATTGAAGATTTCCTTCGAGGATACCCACTGTCGCCGGATCTCATTCTGGGGGCTGACTCACGTAGTTGACGAACAACCGGTGGATGTGGAAAGACGAGGTCAGAAGGAGACACGCCGTGCCAGAAAAATACACCATGAACAACGTAAAAGAACTCTCGCTGAAGTATAAAAACTGGGGCAAATGGGGACCGAATGATCAGCTCGGAACGTTGAACTACATCACACCAGAGAAAATCGTCGAAGCAGCAAAACTTGTGAAACAAGGGAAGTCGATCTCCCTCGCTATTCCTTTTGATGACAAAGGCCCACAAACGGGCTCTTTTGGCCGCTTTAATC
>JAYVFX010000736.1:0-4463 GCA_043772795.1 Deltaproteobacteria bacterium | reverse complement strand
CGGAAGATGAACACGTTTCCCGTCCTCGGTGAGACTCAGAAGATGAAGGAGTTCAAGGTCAGCGACCTGGCGGCCTCGCGACGCCTCGAAAAAGCGGGCGAGTTTTACGGCGGTCGTAGTACGAATCCCTTTACGAGCGGCCGCTTCGCCGAGGGTTGTGGCCTCGAGCTGGCCAGTGTCATGAACAGTTACAAGTTGTGCTTTTGCGAGTGCTTCAAGCGCTTTCTCGATGTCAGTAGTAAATGCTGCTTTCTGATTGCGTTGCTGAAAGCCAAGGTAGGTTAACAAGAAGAATTCGCGTAGCTCGTCTTTGTTAGTACAGACTTTTGAGGCAATGACATTCAAGACCCGATCGACAAATCCTTCTTGCCCCGGTGCGGGCGCAAACTGTTCACTCTCGCCAATGACATAGCCACGCCAGAGCAAATCAGCTTGGAACTGATTTGTAGCGATCAGAATCGACCGACCAAACTCGTCACCGAACCCCAAGCGCCCAGCGCGGCCAGAGATGTTTTCATACTCCGCCCAGGAAAGCGGGACTTCAATGGCCGCCCCGGTGCGTCGATCGCTATCCCACTTCACCGCTTCAAGGAACACAGTCGAAGCGGGAAGATTAACGCCAAAAGCTAATGTTGAGGTACACGCAATAACGCGTAGGTGCCCGTTGCGATAGTGTGTTTCAACTAGTGACCGTTCTTCCGAGGTAAGATCGGCATGATGAAATGCCACGCCACCAGCAAAGGCCGTACGCAGCTGCACTTTTAGTGCAGTTTCTTCTAGGGTATCGAGCGCTGCCAGCGCTTCTTGCGCTGGTGGAAGCTGCACGTGTGCGGCCAAGGCGAGTGCGCACTGGACGGCATCTCGTCTCCCTTTTAGAAAGATCAGAATCTGCTCGCCTTTGTCTACCAGATGTTTGACGTTCGCGAAGAGAATGTCCCGAGGATCTTCTGAATCAACGGATGCAAGTTGCTCTTCCCCCTCTTCACCGGAGTTGTAGGTCTTGTAGCGAAAACGACCGCCAAGCAAAACGCCACGATGCAGTTCGACTGGACGTTCGTCTTGAAAAAGCAAGTCAGCTTCAAGCCAGTCTGCAACTTGCTGCGCTTCGCGAAGGACAGCAGAGAGTCCAAGCACTTGCGGTCGAGGAGTTGAGCTGAGCAGCTTGGTGAGAGAAAGTTCGAGGCCAGGACCACGTTCGGGATCGCCTAACATCTGTAGTTCATCGACCACAACGAGCGCAACCGTACGGAGTAAGTGGGGATGTCTCACTAATAGTTGGGAAAGCTTTTCGTAGACCAGGACCGCGAAGTGAAAATCGCTTTGCTCGATGTCACGGTCAAACTCACGGTGATCTCGTGTGGCGACTACTACCTTTACTCCATATGCACCATAACGTGATTGGAAGGTTCGATATTTTTCCTCGGCAAGAGCGCGTAGCGGAGTGAGATAGAGGACTCGTTTGCCAGCAAACGTTGCACGCATTGCTGCCATTTCGCCGACAAATGTCTTACCGGAAGAGGTAGGCGACGAGATCACCAGGCTGCGACCTTCAAATAAGTTGTACCGCTGAACTGCGACTTCTTGTACGGGTAAGAGAAATTCGCCTTGCTGTTGCTCCCAGATTTGTAACAAAGTGTCAGGTAGACCATATTTCCGCAGATCACGAATGCGTCGCATATCTCCTCTTTTCCTGCGTCATCGTACCAAGGGGGCAATGAAGAGGGAAGAAGTGCTACGATTACGTACTGACACAACCAGCGCGACCTTCTTGTATACCTGGTGTTTCTTTCAACAGGCGCCGAGACTAAGAACGACAAAAAAAGAATAACCAACCTCTTAACCCCTAACGGCACAACGATCGTTGGGGAACAGCTAAGGAGAAAACGAAAATGAAACGTACGATGATTGTTGCTGCCGCCGCTCTCTTGATTGCCGGTATGACCTCCCCAAGCTTTGCCCACAAGACCGGACGGAAGCACATGCATAAGAAGCCGGTTGCTGCTAAGACAATTGACAAGAAAGACGAAGCCAAGATGATCGAGACCAAGTCGGCTGAGCCAGTTGCCAAGATGCCTACAGTGACCGAGACGAAGCCTGTTGCCGCCGTTCCTAGCAAACCTAGTGTGATTGAGACTATGAGCTACAAAGCGACAGATATGGTGAAAGATAAAGCGACAGACATGGTGAAAGACAAAGCGATGGATGCTGCCACGAGCGGCGTGAAATCAGCAGTGAACCCAACCGCGAGTGTGCCAAGTGTATCCCCGACTACTGCTGCGGCTAAAGTCGTGCCGAGCTCGATTCCGACAACCCCGAACGTTGCTGCTCCGATTGTAAAGTAACGTCGCTCTTCCCGCCTAGCGGGGTAGGTGGCATTGTCCCCTACCCCGTTTTTCTTCCTCTATCCCCCTCACCCCTTGCTCAGTATAGTACTGACATGGTGTACACTCGTCACTCTGTCATTCTCATCGTCTTCGCTCTTTGTAGTTTATTGATGAGCGAGGCTGCGTTTGCAATGGTGAAGCGTGCCCGCCCTCCAGTAGTGACGCGCAAAGCCCCAACGAAAACTGTCCTAGCCAAAACTGTCCTAGCCAAAACTGTTCAAAAGAAGTCAGCGCCAGCGAAAATTGTCCCAGCCAAGGTTGTTCCAGTTCAACCTCAGACGCCACGTTCAATCTTTGCCCAAGGAGAACTGCTGCGATTCTCTGCAACTTTCAACCAGCTTGATGCTGGAGGAGGGGAGATTCAGTTGCGTCAGGAGCGCCAGGCTGACGGTCGTGACGTTTTCCGCTTTATCGGAAAAGCGCGTACGAGCGAGTGGATAGACCTTCTCTATAAGAGGAGAGACAACGCCGAAGCGATCTTTGGCGTGAGTGATTATTCGCCATTTTCTTTTCTCCTTCTGTCGCGCGAGGGCGATCGTCGACGTGAATACGGCGTGCAGTATGACCCGCAGACGAAGACCTTAGTCGGCAGCGTAAAAAGAAAAGCCCATGTACGCGAGCAGTCGCTTCCGGCTAGTAATGTCTACGACCCCATATCTGCTCTCTACCTGTTACGAAGCCGTGAGATGGCGCCTGGGAAGTCTTTCGAAACGCAGATTTTCACAGGGAAAGGACACTATCGGTTTGTTGCGCAAGTGCGGGGGCAAGAGACGATAGACGTGGACGGAAAGAAACGTCCCGCCTTTCGCCTCCACCCTGAAGTGTATTCTTTAGAGAAAGACACGCATGAGAATATTCTTCCACAAGAGACAACGTTGTGGGTTTCTGCTGACCCTACGCATATCCCACTTAAATTCGAGAGTGGTACGACATGGGGATGGATTGTCGTTGAACTCGATAAAAGATCGCTGGCGCGTGAGTGACGGTTGCTCCTCTTTCTTACGAGGCAGCGCGCCCGCCGAATCCCGCTACAAAAACGCGTACGAGTGAATCAAGCTGACGACGGAACGCTGGAAGCGTCGGGGCCGTTGTCCCATAGGTGCCAAGACCCGAAGCGCTGCGTATAAGTAACTCTGTGGCTGCTTCCGGTTCCAGTCCAACCCGCCCAGGATGAAGCTCCCCTTTTTTTTCGGCTTCGGCAATAACGCTAGCTAGCATTCGATGGTAGCGTCGATCCGCTTGGGTAAAGAGGTCGGCGCAGAGCTGATTCTTGGCGTCAAGAATTTCTCGGACATGCGTAGATCGGTGTAATAGCTCGAAGAAATAGCCGAACTTGGCATTGAGCATGCCATGCATCCGCTCTGTAATCGATGTGGAAGTTGCCTGCGCAGTCGAGACTGCGGCAAGCATTTGGTCAATGAACTGTTGGGCCAATGCCCGAAAAATTTCTTCTTTGCTTTTGAAGTATAAATAAACCGTGCCTTTGGCGATCCCTGCTTCCTGAGCAATGTCGTCGATGGAGGTGCGACGGTAACCATAGTGCCCGAATAAGGAAAAAGCGGCAGTAAGAATCGCTTCACGTTTATCTTTTCCACTCGGAGTTTCTCGGATTGGCATGATGTCTCTCAAAAAATGACCAAATGACTAATTGACTTAATATAGTCATAATGTACGATCGGACCAAGAAGGACGCAATTCTGCCGATACTTCCTGGACAGTTATGGAGGAATTGTCATGCCGAACATTGAGACTTCTTTATCTCACTCTGATGCCGATGAAAATGCGGTGTCTGCGCCAGTGGACTTCAACCCCCTCATGCCGGAGTTTATTGCCAATCCGTATCCCTTTTACCATCGGCTACGGACAGAAGACCCGGTTCATCGGAGTACGCTCCTCCCCGACACTTGGGTCGTAACACGCTATGCTGACGTTGTTACGGTGTTGCGTGATTCCCGCTTTGGGCGGCATGACGCAGAGAATTTCTTTCGCGAGCGATTCGGGGAAGGGCCGCTGCTCAACGTCTTTACCAAGTGGATGCTCTTCCGTGATCCACCGGATCACACGCGGTTACGGAATTTG
>JAYVFX010000735.1:0-3682 GCA_043772795.1 Deltaproteobacteria bacterium | reverse complement strand
TGGTTCTTTCGGTTTAACCTCTTCTACTACTTTTTTCTCTGGCGGTGGCAGCTTCTTTTCTATTGGCTTCGCGGTCGCCACAACCTTTGGCGGCTCTTTTACCTTGACAACAGGACCTGGTTTCGGCTTTGGGGGTTGAACCTCTTTCACGATCTCCCGAGGATTTTCTGTTGGCGGCTCTTTTGCCTTTGGTTTGGCTGGTTCTGCTGATTTTGGCTTTTCCTGTAGCTTTGGTGGAAGCGCTTCTCGCTGTTCACCTTTGACAGGAGGAGAACTTACTTTCTCTTCACTTGACGGACGCGGAGAAGTCGGCGCTCGCTCTCCTGAGGGCTTACGTTTTCCTGTCCCCGTTGGACCAATGAGAGAGACTTCATAGGATGTCGCCATCGGCTCAGGTGGCTTGGCGGGCTGAAGATACCCGGTGACAACAAGGATACCGATCACCACAACATGCAGCATTGCCGACAGCAGGATCATGCGGCTAATGCCGTGATCTTTCTGCGGCTCATCGTACAGTTCGGTCACGAGCTTCATTACTCTTCTATCGGGGCAGTCATCATTCCTAGTTTTTTCACTCCAGCATTGCGGAGTACCGCCATCACTTCCACCACTTTTCCGTACTGCACCCCTTTGTCTGCGCGAAGATAGATAGCCTGCCCTGGCTGCTTCTTCAGTGTCTCGGCAAGTGACTGCTGCAACTCGTCAAGCTTGACGACGCGGTTATCCACATGGACTTTTCCGTCTTTGCCTACCGTTACCACCAGGCTTGTGTCCAGCCCATCTACCGGCCCAGCCGCAACTTGAGGCAGATCCACTGAAACCCCTTGCTGTAAGATAGGGGCGGTCACCATGAAGATCACGAGGAGGACGAGCATCACGTCGACCAAGGGCGTGATGTTGATTTGGGAAATATTGTCTTCTTGTTGCTGGTCGAATGCCACGACAACCCCCGACGCGCATAAACACTAGAATCTAGAGGAAGTGGCGCTCAGCGATATTGAGAAACTCCGCGACAAAGTTTTCCATGTCCGCCGTTAGCACACGAATTTGCCGACTGAAATAATTGTAGGCCATAACCGCGGGAATAGCCGCCGACAATCCCACCGCAGTGGCAATCAGCGCTTCAGCAATGCCAGGAGCAACCGCTTGAATACTTGAGGTCTTGGTCACAGCTAATCCGCGGAACGCATCCATGATACCCCACACGGTACCAAATAACCCCACAAATGGCGCGGTACTGGCCGTGGTCGCCAGAAATATCAATCCACGTTCGAGCAGGGTAATCTGCAAGCGTATCGCTCGCCGCATAGCTCGCTCGATATTCTCAATTCCACCCTCTTCCGTATTGAGTGGTTCGCCCTCCACTGGGATCGTTTGTTTACGCGCCCGAGTCAGACGCATCAGTTCCTGGTAGCCTGCGCGAAAAACCTGGGCAACGGAACTCTCTTTCATTTCCAGTGATGCACTGTGAATAGACGAAAAATTTCTTGTCTCCCAAAAGGTCGTCGCAAAACGTTCAGATTCGCGGCGCGCTTTATAGATCTGGAGAAATTTATAGAAAATAATCCCCCAACTGATGACTGAGAAACTTAACAGGAGGTAGAGCACCAACTGGACAATCAGTCCAGAGTGCGTGACCATCTCTATAATGCTGTCCGAAGCTGGCGCTGATGCCTCCATTTGGACAGCAATCTGTCTAAACAGTCCGTCCATACCGCATGCACCAGCAAAAGAGAATCAATCGCAGATCCACCACACGCCACCTCTCCACCACATCTCCCCAGTAGTAATACATGCAGAAACCGTGGTGAGTCAATTCACGTACGCAAACAGAGAACGGTCCGATTTTTTGTTGAGGATAAGAATGTAGGGAGTGAGCTTGAGGATCTAGTGCTCTGTCCATGTGAAGATGAGGGGTCATAGCAAGGAGCGGAGCGACGAAGCAATCTCGCCGACACAGCGTCCCCACAGAGATTGCTTCGCTACCTGCTCCTGGTCAGCACAGATGAGCGCCCAGACGTATTCACGGATAGTGTGGAATCCCTGAGAGGAGGCCCGCTCTCCCGCACCGAGCGAGAATCACTTTTTCTCCGCCTCATCAGCCGCGACTTTCTGTTTCCGCATCGTGCCGCTGACGATTTTGAATTCGAAGAGCCGGCATTCGAGGGGGCCGTTGAAGAGTGGCGTGCGACGGCTGGCCGCCAGCCCGATCAGCTTGGGCAGACGCAGATCCGCCGTGAAGAAGTACGTACGCCAGCCAGCGAAGTTCCGCTTCAGGCTGTCGCCGAGACGCGGGTAGAACGCGGCCAGCTGCTCCTTATCACTAAGGCGAACTCCATAGGGTGGGTTCGTGACCAGTATTCCCTCTCCAGCCGGCGGCTTTATGTCTAATACGTCGGCCTGCTTGAGTGCCACCGCATCGACCAATCCGGCGGCCGTGAGATTGGCCCGCGCCGCCTGGACCGCGGCCCCGTGGATGTCGCTCCCGTAAATGAGACAGGGCGCCTTCGGCATTTGTCGCGCCCTGCCAGCCTCGCACAGCGCCCGCCACTCACGAGCGTCAAAGTTGCTCAGCTTCTCGAACGCAAAGCGTCGCCCCAGCCCCGGCGGGATGTTCCGCGCGATCAACGCCGCTTCCAACAGGAACGTGCCGCTCCCACACATCGGGTCGAGCAACGGTTGCTGCGCGGTCCAGCCCACCAGCCGCAGAATGCCCGCCGCAAGATTCTCACGTATAGGCGCCTCAGTGACGGCGGTGCGGAGCCCGCGCTTGAAGAGTGCCTCACCCGACGTATCGAGATAGAGCGTCACGGTCTGACGATCCAGAAACGCGTCAATGCGGATATCCGGCCGGCTCGTGGCCACGTCGGGACGACTGCCGGTGGCCACGCGGAAGCGATCACAGACTGCGTCCTTGATCCTGAGGGTGACAAAATCCAAGCTGTCTAGCGGGCACCGCTGGGCACTGACCTTTACCTTGATGGTGCGGCTGACGGGAAACCACGTATGCCAGGGTAGCGCCTGCGCGGCGTAAAAAATATCGTGCTCGTCGCGGTAGGCGCCGTGAAAGACGCGCCACAGAACCCGGCTGGCGATCCGGCTGTGGAGATTGACTGCGTAGCAGAGGACAAACGGGCCAGTGAAGGACACCCCGCCAGGGAGGGCAGTCACATTTTGTGCGTCCAACTGCTCCAGCTCGGCACGTAGCACCTCCTCCAGTCCGCGTGGGCACGGGGTGAAGAAGGTTTCGTGTTGCTTACTCATAGTCAGTAGGCGTTGTCAGATATGAATGGCAAAAACAAGACCACTTACTTTATGGACAAGGCCAGAGCGAGACGATAACTTCAAAAAATGGAGTTTATCCCTAATCTAGCTATGCTCCCCGCGCCTCAAAGAAGGCTCTGGCCCGAACTGGCAAGTACACCGGAGATGTTTACCCTCTACGGCGGCACAGCTCTTGCGCTGCATTTGGGACATCGGGCGTCCGTCGATTTCGATTTTTTCTCCAATGCACCGTGCGATCCCGATGCAATCGCACAATCTCTGCCGTATCTCAAAGATGCCGAACGTATCCAAGTAGCTCCCAACACGTTGACCTGTCGCGTCGACCGCGGCGGGCCGGTGCTCGTGTCGTTTTTCGGGAATCTAGGGCTCGGTCAAGTGGCGGCGCGTGAACACGTGC
>JAYVFX010000734.1:0-2372 GCA_043772795.1 Deltaproteobacteria bacterium | reverse complement strand
GGTCGATGAGCTTTGCGTTTGGCCTCACTGAACCCGAGCATGGTTCTGACGCCACCTGGATGGAAACACGAGGCGAACGTCACGGTGACGGCTGGCGCGTCACTGGCACGAAAATGTGGAACACCGGCGTGCACATCGCCACGCACGACCTCATCTTTGCCCGCACCAGCGGCAAGGACGGCGACCCAAATGGGATCACCTGTTTTATCGTGCCGACTAACAGTCCAGGCTTCGCCATTGAGGAATATCTGTGGACGTTCAACATGCCGACCGATCATCCCCGCGTTTCGCTGACGGATGTCTATCTACCGGCGAATTCGATTCTCGGGGATCCGCAAACCGGGCTCGCGGTGGCACAACACTTTGTCCACGAGAATCGCATTCGCCAAGCTGCTTCATCATTAGGAGCTGCCCAGTATTGCATTAACGAGTCAGTGAAATACGCCCAAGAACGCAAACCATTTGGCAAGCCGCTCGCTGCGAACCAGGCCATCCAGTGGCCGCTGGTCGAGCTACAGACCGAAGCTGAGATGGTACGCACGCTGATTTACAAGACGGCCTGGCAAATGGACCAGATGTCCAAACCTGACGTCGCGCGCAAGATTTCCGACAAGGTCGCGATGTGCAACTATCGCGCCAATCGCTTAGTGTGCGAGGCTTCTGACCGCGCCATGCAGGTACATGGCGGCATCGGCTATTCACGTCACAAACCGTTTGAGCATATCTATCGACATCACCGCCGCTATCGCATTACGGAAGGCACCGAAGAGATTCAGATACGCCGTATCGCTCAGATCATGTTTACGTTCGGACGACGGGCGCGCTCGGAGGAGTAAGACCGAACGATTGCAGCCAGTATCCAGTTCATCGCAAAAAGCGCAGAAAAGAGGAATTTCCTTGAACATCCATCGGCAGAAGAACCAGACTCCGCAAATTGTAAATCTCATAACCGCATTGTTCCTGAGCGCAGTGGTAGTGAGCTGTTCACAATCACAAACTATGAGCGAGGAAGACCTGCTCAAGGTCTTGGTGCAGGTCAACCATGTCGGACCGCTAAATTTTCGCCGCGATGTCTGGCCTTCGCTGAAGGATAAGACCATTACGTATTGTGGCCAACTGCAAGAAGTCAAAACACTGGAAGCGCAGACCTCTCTGCTTGTGAAGGTAGACAAGCAGTCTGGAGGCGAAAACCTGCCCTGGTCGTTAGAGGGAAAGTCGACATCCCCTGCTGTCGTCGCCTCGTATAAACCTGGAGATCCGCTCTGTATGACAGGGATCCTCGAGAGTTTCGCCGAGGTGCAGGAGCACACCTACCGAGGATATGTGCAGATCGCATCGCTGGCCAATGCTGCGGCGACAAAGTAGAGTCCGAAGTGCCCGAATCAGCGGCCAACCGGCCATCACCGCCAGGAACGATCATCGCGACCTTCAAAGGTGGCGGTGGGGGAGAGCCTCTGAGAATTACTGCCATAAACAACCTACGTATAAGGGGAGGTTCAGCTTGATTATTCACTCACTGATTGTGGATACGCCTACCACCAACCTCGTGGTGGTCATCCGCTATCCATCCAAAAGGGAGGCAAAGTAAGCGAGAGTGTCACGCGCCTCGCGCTTGTGGCAGTAGGCTTGCGCGGTGCGGAGCCCTCCGTTCGATAAGGTGTTTCTCAAGTCCGCGTTCCGCAAGAGCGCGAGAATCGCGTCGGCAAACCGCGTCGGCTGTTGTGGCGGAACTAACAGACAGTTATCTCCATCGCTCGCATATTCGGATACGCCTCCGACACCCGTCAAGACGCAGGCCACCCCACAGGCCATTGCCTCTAGAGCCGGACGCCCGAACCCTTGGAACGTGGACCCATCAAGAAAGATATCCGATTGAGAATAGAGTTCAGCCAGCTGGTTACGGTCCGTCACCACACCGACATTGCGATGGGGAAACGGGATCTGCACAGAGGCTTTGGCATCGCCAAAGACCACAATGTCCGCTTCTGGCATAGCGGCTTTCACCATGCGCAACGCCGCGACGGTATCGGGAAATCCACGGCGTGGCGTTTGTGGCCGCGTCATGGCCAGTACCGTCGGCGGACGTGCCGTCGGTCGTTCGCGTGGGTAGAAGATCCCTAAATCCATGCCTAAAGAAATCTTATCGGTCGGGAACCCATCTTGGGCCAACATCTGCTTGAGCCATTCCGATTTGACGATCTTCTGCGACAGCAAGGAGTAGGTGTCCTTCACCCGTGCACGCGCGCGGTGGTCAGTTTCTGGAAAGAACCAACTTTCATAATCTTGGAGAAAGTACACGCCCTGCTTGGCGCGCCCTGTGCGTATGACATTGGCGACCCACGGCGCGGAGATCCACAACGTGGCAACTGCGA
>JAYVFX010000733.1:0-2355 GCA_043772795.1 Deltaproteobacteria bacterium | reverse complement strand
GCGAGACTGTTCCCTCACTCCTTGTAACCTCTCGTTTTGTTCCTGTCACGTCGGCCTCCACTCCGCGCCTTCGTTCCTTGCGCTTCGGCTTTCACTCTATGCCCTCGTTCCTCGTGGTCTGCTCTCGGGTTCGAGCCTAACGTTGGACATGAGCGGACGGGTTAGGCTGCGACGTGACAAAAGACGCGAGAAGCATGGAAGACAGCTGAGACGGTAAAGAACGCGGCACCCAGCAGAAAGACAACGGCAAAGGCAGTCTTGCTTGAGATTGTCAGTGAACCGTCCGTCGCGCCTCGACCCAGCGTGTAGAGCTGAAGTACGGGGGCATCGTTGACCTTGATAAGCGCTTCGATGGCGTGAGCTCGCGCAATGTATGAACGGTAGTAGAGCTGATGCCGGCGAACGATATTGAAGACAAGCAGCGAAACGACAAGGCCGCCAACGGCGAGGCCTGCCTTTGCTCCACTCGAGATGTCCGAGCCAACGACGTAACCGGCAAGGGCGAGCAACGTCGGCAGAAAGACGGACACGGATGTGCGCGTCAGCTGCTCATGCTGACGGGTAAGTTGTCCAGCCTCCGCATACTCTTTGATGAGCAACTCGCGAACCTGATCTTCAGCGTCCATCTGTTCCCTCCAAGGAACCTAACGCCCCCGCGCACCGCGAGCGGCCACAACGCGCCCTTTCAGATTGAGCAGAACCGCACCGTGGCCGCGATGCGGTGGCGCGCGTGGTTAGACAGTGAAGCTCCTCTTTGGCAGGGGAACTTCACTTCGGCCTTCTTTTGTCCTGTCAGCATCCCCACTCGTCCCCTTAGTACTTCGTGATCAAGGTGCGTGCGGCTAAGTCGATCTCCGCCTCGACCTCAACGGTCTGGCCATTGGAAAACTGGCCAACCTCTTGGAGATGCCATTTGTGATGGCCACTACTTTCATACGTTCCGCGGGCGATATACGTACTGATCTCTCCATTGTCCAAGTAACACGCTGAACATCCACTATAGGTTCCGCTCTTACCGACTACCAACGTGTCGGTACCCAGCACCGTCCCATAACCCGGCGCCGTCCCCTCGAAATTCACTTGTGCAAGGACGCTATTTGCCGGACCCGGAGTAAAAGTAACTGAGGTGATCTTATAGGCTCCGCTCTGTTTTTCTGCTGCCATTGCGGTCTTCCTCCTTCAGGTAAGGGAGCTTCCCTCTCGCCTTGTTTCTTTGCCGTTCGGATCTCTAGCGTAGTGGCTCAATCACTCTCGGTTCCGTCAGCTTTGCGTCTTCGACGTGTTTACCTCACTAAGAATAATCACAGTACGTTACTTCTCTCCAGAGCTGTTGGATTAAGAGCTGTCTAACGCCCCGCGTACCGCGAGCCGCCACAACGCGCCCTTTCAGGTTTAGCAGAACCGCACCGTGGCAGCGATGCGGTGGCGCGATGGGTTAGCCCTCATCCCTGGAGGGCGAGTTCCTCACGCACAATGCGCCGCACGGATTCAGGTGTCAGCGGCTGCTCCCTACGGCCCACGTGTGCGCTTAACGCTTCGTTGAGGAGCGTCTGATAGCCTCGTCCGGTCTTCTCTGAAAGCGCCCGGAAATGCTCCAGTATCTCATTATCCAGGTATAGCATGATGCGAGTTTTACCCGCCGTAGGCAGCACCGCTCCTCGCTTGGCTTTAGAAAAGTCATACTCCTTTTTCATAGGATCGTCTCTCTTTCGGTTCCGCGCGTCGCACGGAAATCAACCGCGTGTCCTCGCCTTCATACGTGTAGACGACGACCATCACCCGCCCGAATGTGTTCATGCCGATCGTGACAAACCGTTGTTCGCCTCGTGCCGAGTCATCCTCCATCGTGAGGGCTAACGGATCGTTCAGGACGCCATCACCTTCTGTGAGCGACACGCCGTGTTTATGCAGATTGATGGTATTCTTCTTGGGATCGAAGGCGCTCTCCACTGCTTTAGTATATGTATATTGTACATACTTTGCAATGGTTGGATTGGATAGGCTTTTTGGATCAGAGGGCTAACGCCCCCGCGCACCGCGAGCGGCCACAATGCGCCCTTTCAGGTTTAGCAGAACCCCAACGTGGCCGCGATGCGGTGGCGCGGATGGTTCGGCGGAGACACCCATGTGGCCGCAGTTGCTCCTGTGGGTATAATCGTCCACCCCTCGGGCCGTCACGCCGTTGGTTTGATGTTCTGGTTGTGGCGAAACAGATTCGTCGGATCATATGTGTTCTTCAGCGCGACCAGCCGTTCGTAGTTCGGTCCATAGGCGGCCTTGATCCGATCGGCCCCTTCCTCGGCTTCTATGCCCATTTGGTTGACATAGGGTCGTCCCGTCGTGAACGGGTGCATC
>JAYVFX010000732.1:0-4826 GCA_043772795.1 Deltaproteobacteria bacterium | reverse complement strand
CGGGGCAATTAGCAGCGACCCAAGATAAGGGCAACTGGGCAGAGCGCATCGAAGAGGAAAGGGCCAACCACGCAGAGCCCAACATCATCTGGCCCCTGCTTAACTGGCTGAATGAGTTCGGGGTTATGGAAGTTCCCTTGGATGACGTTCAGGTGCTTTGGCCTGAAGCGTATCGCATGTCCCCTCTAGAACGAGGGCAAACAGCTGCGCAGACCGCTAGGACAGCCACCAACCTCTCGAAGGCAATGGAGCCCCTTGTCATTACCAAGGGAACACCTGCCACCGTGGATCCGGTCACTGGCCTTGAGACTACCCCGGCTATTCCGGATGTCACAGGTGACCCCCTTATTACACGCGACGAAGCTCGCCGCATTATTGGCCTCTCTACCGATCAACAGGCTCTCATCGAATCCCCAATGTAACCCTAGCAGGCATGCAACGGCTCCGCCGCCTAACACTCGGGGCGCCCCTGCGGCGAAATGCTGGTACAGTAAAGAGGACCCCATCATGGTACAGAGGGACGGCAAACAGGTTCCTGAGGAACGCGGCGAAGGCGGCACGGGTGTTGATAAATATGGAAACCCTGTGATTGATCCAACCAAGAACGTACGGGAACTTGTTGACGCAGCTATTCAGAGGCAGGACGATCTGCGAAAGGCGTCGGAGCTTAGAGCAGACGATCTTAGGAAAGCGTCGGAGCGGCGTATTGATGAGTTGAATATCGCAGAGCGAAAAAGAATAGACGATATTAGCGAACTGCGCGCAGCGCATTCCTATGCGCTTAGGGAGGCAGAGACAAAGAGAATTGACGCGATCCGCGCGGTTGACGTTGCTGCTGTTGCCATTGCTACGGAACGGGCGACCGCGCAGGCGACAGTTCTCGCTAATCAGGTGGCTCAGTCGGCTGAGACATTGCGAGCACTGGTCGCGACAACGGCCACTGCTTCTTCTGTGCAGGCCGATGCGGCTTTCAAGCAATTGTCTGACCGTATTACCCTACTGGAACGCGGCCAGTACGAGGGTGCAGGTAAAAGCGCCGTTGCGGACCCGATGATGGCTAGAATGGTATCTACGTTGGAGGAAATGAAAATTAGCTTGGCGACTGACTTTGGTCGCGGAGGAGGGCTAAAAGACGGATGGGGCTACCTCGTAGGCTTTATAGGCGCAGCTGTGGCAATTGTAACGACGATTATGTCTCAAGTAGGTAACTAATCCCTGAACAGCTAATGGTCTAATTGGTCTTTTTGACCAAAAACTACGGTATTGCTAGTCCATTCGTCTTGATATATAATAGGGCCATAAAGGAGCGATCCATGTCGTTGTTATCCTCCCCTTCTTTAAGTGTTTACAAGGCAGGGATGCCAGAGGAAATCTCGGCTGTCATGTCTCTAAGCACAGGCACTGCTGCGACGGACAATATCCGCACAGAGACCTGGAACGGCCGTGAGTACACTGTGGTCCCCGTTGTCGCTCTCGTCGAAGGTGTTTTGCATGGCGCCAATGCCAAGGCGCCGGAGTTCGCTTCCGCCGAAGAGTTTGGCAAGTTCCCGAAAGCGTGGGATGGCCGTCCTGTGGTGATGAACCATCCCCAAATCAATGGCGTCTTCGTCTCTGCGGGCATTCCCCAGGTGCTGGAAGACTTCGGCCTTGGGATGATCTTCAACTCCCGCATGGAAGACAAGAAGCTCAAATGCGAGGCATGGCTTGACCACGGTCGCATCGAAGAGCTTGGAGGCGAAAGCCTTTCCACCCTCGAACGCATTCGTGAGGGCAAAGTCGTTGAGGTCTCTGTCGGTGCATGGATTGATAGCCAGACCAGCTCAGGGACCTACAAGGGCAAGAAGTACGCAGCCAAGTGGCACAATGTTGCCCCCGACCATCTTGCATTCCTCTCCGAAGGAGTTCCAGGTGCCTGCTCAGTCAAAGACGGTTGTGGTGTCCCGCGCCTTTTCCACGGGGCAGCCGCCCACATCGGAGCTGCGTCAGGTGATTGCTGCTCGGACTGTGCAGCCGGCAAACCGTGCACTGGCTGTGAGGCTGGCGGGCTCGAACTTACCAATGAGCAGAAGGCTGTCCAGGCCTTTCTCGCCGAGCTAGAGGCAGGGCTCGAGTTCGACGATGGGCTCTCTGTTCAGAAGGTGCCTGCTGACATGGATATGCGGGATGTCCGCACCATCGTCTTCCAGGGTCTGCTAGAGCTGCTCGATCTGAAGGCCTATGACATCGATGTCCTGGCTCTCACGCAGAACGCAGTGGTCTATTACATCTGGGGCATGTCTGGCCTCAGGATGCGCAATTACTCCGTCAACGATGACGGGGTTATCAAATTTGCGGGCGAAGAAGTGCCCGTGAATCTTCTGACGAGAATCGTTCCCCGTCAGACGACAGCACCCATGGTTAACCACCAACAGGAGAATGAAATGTCTGGAACGTCTTCCGGTACGGGCAGCGCTGCTGCTCCGTCCACCAACGGTGAGGGCGCCGGAACCGCGGCTCCAGCCCCTGCTCCGACCCCCTCACCCACTCCCACTCCCACCCCCACTTCTGCACTGACCTCCGCGGCCGCTGCAGCAGCGACTCCGACTTTCGAAGAGCTTCTCCGTGCGGCCCCGGCAGCCATGCGCGAGTCGTTCG
The DNA here is from genome assembly GCA_043772795.1 of Deltaproteobacteria bacterium. Taxonomy (GTDB): domain Bacteria; phylum Desulfobacterota; class Binatia; order Bin18; family Bin18; genus VGTJ01. The sequence continues at coordinate 2,192 of JAYVFX010000732.1, read as the reverse complement.
AATCGGGTGTCAAGATGCACGAACAACGCAAGACCGAACTGGTCGCCTCTCTCACGGCAAATGCAGCCAATGCGTTCACCTCGGAAGAGCTCCAGGCGTTCTCGCTCGATCGGCTCGAGAAGCTGAACAAGCTGGCAACGGCGGGTTCGGGTGAAGGGCGTGCTGTGCCCTTGGGTCAGCCGGGCATCAATGCCAACGTCGCCGGCGGCGGAAATGGGGCTCCTGCCGCATTCTCAGCCGCTCCCTCCAACTTCCTCGGCCAGACGGCCGGCGAAACCGCTCAGTAAGAGGAGGACCCTATGGGCGCTCGAATCGTCGTTATCGGCCCTGACAAGCCTGTCTATAACGAGTCCACTGCCGCGGAGGCAATCACTCCTGGTATGCTCGTCAACCGCGTCACCTCCACCACGATCGAGAAAAACGATCTGGTCGGCGATGGCAATCCCGTCTGCGAGGTCGCAGTGGAGAATGATATCTTCGGAGGCGGCATCGATGATGACTACGCCATCGGAGCCACGGTCATTTCCCAGCTTCTTCGCAGTGGGTGTGAGTTCAATGGTCTGGTGGCTGCTGCTGCCGCCGCCATTGTCTATGACGCCTACGTAACCCCTGCGGCCGGCGGCTTCCTTGCTGTCGGTACTCGTGCCAATGCCATTGGCATGGCTCGCCAGGCTGTCGACAACTCAGCCGGTGGATCGCCTGCGCGCATCCGCGTCCAGGTCATCTAAGGGAGGAATGAACATGGCAGACAATCCAGCAGCCACCGGTGGTCAGATTGGGGGCAGTGCCCAAATCGACACCATGCAGTCGTCGGGAGACGGCCGCACTTTCGTCAACGGTTCGGTCGGGCAGCGACTGCTCGCGAACAACTTCGACATCAACTGCCTGCGCCCTTGCGGCCAGCAGCTGATTACGGCCGCAGGTGAACACTTGACGGTCAACGGGGTTCTTCTCGACGAGGAGTGGAAACACTTTGACAAGACGGTGATGGACATCTCGCGTGAGCGACTGCCCATCGTCACTGACCTCATTCAGCGCGGCCTGGTGATGAACCTGCCGAATGCGATGGGCGTCATGAGCCTGGAATGGGAACGAGTGAAGAGCGACCTGCTCGACGCTGAAGTGACCATGTCAGGACTCACCGAGGCAACGAAGGATCGCCAGGACTTCGAGACGGTCTCGATGCCTGTCCCTCTCTTCCACAAGGAGTTCTACTACAACCTACGTCACCTTTCTGCTGCGCGCCGTAATGGCCGCATGCCCGAGGTGTCGCACGCTGAAGTGGCGACTCGGAAGATTGCCGAGCTCATCGAATACGTGATGTTCAACGGCCTGGTTGTCGGAGGCTCGACCATCTATGGTCTTGTCAATGAACCCCAGCGCAACACGGGTTCGGTGACTGCCACCTGGGCTACGGCCACTGGTGAGCAGATTGTCGCGGACGTCATCCGCATGATCGAAGCGGCTTCGGCCACGAACAACAACTTCGAAGGCCCGTACATGTTGTACGTGTCTCGGACGGTCAACCATCGCCTCGACCTGGACTACAAGGCCAACTCGGACAAGACGATTCGCCAGCGCATCATGGAGCTTGACGGCATCATGGGCATCATGGCGACGGCAAGGCTGTCTGGCACGAACGTCCTCCTGGTGCAGCTGACATCTGATGTTCTGCAAGTCATCAACGGCATCCAGCCCACGATGGTCGAATGGGAGTCGCATGGGGGCTTCCAGCACAACTTCAAGATCTTCGCGATCATGCTGCCGAGGGTTCGTGCTGATGGCATCGGACAGTCGGGCATCGTGCACTACTCGTAGGCCCGACGCGGTCTGAGTACACACGGCGTAGAGCATAATATAAGGGGGAGACCCTTTGCCTCCCCCCATAGGACAAGGACAAGACAATGGCGAAAGAAACTCCCCTCGTGGCAGTCACTCCCAAGGAGCTGGGCCACTACGTGCTGAAGGAAGCTGCCAAGCATTCCTTCGTGCAGGACGGTGAAATCCACAACGTCGTCGGTGATGGCAAGGGAACCATCCCCCTAACCACCGCTCAGGCGGCTGCGTTCAAGGACAAGCTAGTCAGCAACGAAGGCGTCGATGAAGCCGTAGGCTTCGTCACCGAGGATGCGGCTGAAGCTGCTGCGACCGGTGAACCCCAGCACGGCGCCTCGAGCGGTGCTTCGGGTGCA
>JAYVFX010000731.1:0-8956 GCA_043772795.1 Deltaproteobacteria bacterium | reverse complement strand
TTCAGTGGAGCGCCGCTGGTCCCTTGATTAGTCTTGTGGCAATCGCACCACTCGTTGTCGCCCGGTGTGTACACGACCGGATCGTTGAACTGCTGAAATATATTGAAGATCCCTTGATTCCACAAAGGTTTGGAAGTCACCGGCAGAGGGTTCAGGCCAGCACCGGTACACGGCATGCTCCCTGAGTGAATGTCCCCAATGTTCAGTACGAGGCGCACTTTGGGATCCGCATTGATCGAATTGATCAAAAGCGGTGCCGCATCAAGCAGCGCCTGACTGTAGGGCCAGTCACCATACGCCGCGATCGCGAGCGGTCCACCGCGATCGTCGTCATCTTCTTGGTGTCCAGTAGATTTTTTCTCCGGTGATTTCCCTTTATCTTCGCCCGTCCCCGGTCGCGAGTCGGCGCATACCGACATGCTGAGTATTCCTACCAATGCAACCGATATAATCATAGCAAAACAAAATTTTTGAGACATATTTTCCCTGTATTGAGGTTATAGAGCGACAGGTAAGCCGCGCCGCTCTTGATAGTTTATTTCACCAACGGTTTGACATCTATGCTGAGCTTCGTTTCGACTTTACTTCGGAGGAAGGATCTCAAAGACAACGTCATTGCCATGCTGCTGGGTAATGAACCAGCGTGCGCCTCTGAGGTTTTTCTTCGTCCCTAGCATACCTTCGGCATCATCTTCAGAAGATGGATCACCATTAGAGATAAAAATTCCTGTAGGCTCGTTGTCTCCATCGTTCTGGAAGCCAGGAGTTTGCGCATCGGAGAACTCAACATCTTTTACCGCGGCATCGTCGCGTCCCAAAGCGAGAAATCGGCGTGGGGTAGGATCTTTCCCCCTCACATCATACGCCCAGCATGAGTCGAGGATATTAAGTTGTTTGTGCAGCGTATCACCACGATCTTCACAGGCGAGCAATGTCGTACGATCCGCAAACATCAGATTATCGAACGCCGCATGGTCTTTGTCGACGAGAACAAAGAGGGAAATCGTTCCTTCCGATTCGTCTGGATCGATGTCCACGCGCATAATAGTTCCCCACGCCCCGCGAGCAGCCAAGGCAGGCTGATTGCCAGAGTTCGCATTGGTATCGCCAGTCTCGTCGAAGAAGAACGTCTTAAACCCTGAGCCAGGGAGAAATTGGAGATTCTCAGGACGTCTGAAGGGCGTAGCACCCGCCGCTTTCGCCAAGGCGTTCGCAACGAAGGAAGAGGTTCCCTGCACCGCGGTATCGTGAATCGTCACCCACCGGGCTTTCCACTTCTTTCCGGGGGTGTGCAATTTGAGTTGAGCCTCAGAGAAGATATCCCCGACTACATCATTGGCGTGAAAGGTGATGGACAGCCCATCGATCTGAACCTGCAACGCTTGCAGCGCTCCGCGAGCGAGAGGGTCAAGCGGATCAGCCGTTGGTACGTAGCGGTAGATAAACGAGTTGGGTTGCCGCGCGTTTTTCGGACTGTTCGGATCCTGGGGATCCACATTTACAGAGATTCCGCCAACATCCTCAGCAAGAATCAAGCGGCCGTCTTTATCCGGATGAATCCCTTCATATCCCCCTCTGCCAAGGCTGCCATAAAGGGTACGAACCGTTGGCGGCCAAGAAGTGGCGGTCACCTCAATCACCCCGCCAGTTGTGCCCGCCTCCTGAGTGAAGAGCAGCGTCTGAGTGAGGGGATACCAGGTTGAGCCATCTAAAGCATTGAAACCGGTCGTTCCATCAGTGCCGGTTGGGGTCATCAGCGTAATGCGTCGCGCTGGGTCCGTGACGTCCAGGTTGATCCGTGTGACATACGCCCGATCACCAGAAAACATTTCGTGACCTTGAAATAAGAAGTGGGTACCGTAGTTAAAACGAGCTGTTGGTCCTCCCGGATTCCGCTCGAGGACAACATAGGTATTTTCATCTGGTTCTGTTTTGGTGGCTTCAACAAACGGAGGCTTCTGCGTGTCCGGTGAGGGAAAATCATTCAGCACGCCGAAGTTGGTGATTACCCCCGAGGGATTTTCCAATTTGTCACTTCCGCGAACAAGCGGAACAAGCTGAAACCCTGGGGCAATAACATTAGCGGTGGTTCCTTCCCGCTTATTTGCCGTCGGAACTCCCGTGGTTACAGGTGGGGGGTGTCCATCACCATTCTTTGCCGAAGCTGTAGTAACGAGCGAGTCCATAGCACCTAATGCCAGTAGGGCCGCAAACGTTGTCCTCAGACATTTCTGTACCATAAGTCTTCTCCTTTCCTGAACACATTGTATTTTTGCTGTACCGAGGTCGTGAGACGTTATACAAAGCGCGTGTGACAGGCTGATGACACTTAGGTAATGAGTTAATGAAGTGGCGAAAACGGCCGGTGAGGAAGGAGGGAGAGGCGCTGCTGCTCGTTCAACAACAGCGCCTCGGGTGAAAGGCCCGCAGCTTTGCGCGGCCTCTGGGGTTAGAAGATGATCGTCACGAAGTCTACAAACGACATGTGACAAAATTATGACAGTTGAATGATAAATCGATAAAAACAACCGCCCCACAGGCGGAAGGAAAAATCTGTGGGGCGGCATTCCCTCACAGATAGACAGTGCGAATCTAAAGTTAGTGAAATATGACAGTTAGTGAAAATTTTAGTGACAGGCAAAATCGCATGATACGACTGGGATTGAAAGGAGTCATCCCTCGCAGTGAAGAACGGAGAGACAACCCCCATTAAACAACGCGATAATATCGTTGCGAGGAAGAGTACATGACGAAGCAATCCCAGCCGAAGACGAAGATTGCTTCGCGGAGTTTATGTCGAGTCTGGCGAAGAGCGTACTGACGATCAGATCTCACTTCAGAGAAGCACTTACGATATCCACCACAATACGAGGCTAAGAAGACAGGTGTTCCCCAAAACCAGGGCGAGTATTGCCAGACGTTCTTCGGTCCACCACTGTTGCCATCGCCGCAACAGTCGAGAGGACATACGGCGAGGAGGGAATTGAACAACTTCCACGTCAGCATGAATAATATAAACACCAGTAGGAACCATGTCCTGAAGATATTCGTTCATAGTGACCTCCCGTGATTGGTTTGTGCAAGATTGTTACGGGAACAATACAATGTGGGTGTTACAAGAGCATGTCGAAAATAAAAAATAACAAAATCGCTCTGTCGTACTTTTCTTGCAGAAAATTTCATCGTATCGTCGATTCCGCAAACAAAACTTTCGTAGGATGAATACGCTTCCCCATCAACATCGTCGCTGGAGTTACCTTATCGGAATATGCATCATCCATGCCGCAGCGCTGATGAAATAACGCCTTGTTAGTGCATTCGAGAAGCTGGCACGGCACCGGTTACCAGTGTCAGCCAGTCGTCCTCGATCTGCCCTTGTTCTTCTAACAGCAGCTCACGCCTGACAATCTCGGCTTCAATGATTTCGCGAGCAAATTCATTCGGTGCCGCAGAGCAGGTCCCGGCAACCCGCTGTAGGCGGCGCCACCAAAAGAAAGGAAGACGAAGAGAGAGGTAAATCGAGTCATCTTGAGACATACACACTCCTTGACGAGAAATATGCTCTTTGTATAGGAGTCTCGGCCTACAAGAGAGTGACGATCGCATGACAGTTTTGTGAAGCTCGATGCCGGAGGTATGGTCAATGACGATTCCGTCACGAATACGTCATCATGTTGTCATCTTCTTGTCACATTCGTATGGCATAGTGTTGGGGTAATCCTTTTTCGTTAAGGATTGACTTCGGACGCGAACACATTTCCTACGCTTTCGCAAGGAACAAACCAATTTTGGAGCGATGACATTTATGGACTCACCCGACCGTCCCCACGTCCCCAGTGATCTCGCGGATGAGATCGCCCAACATTTGCGCCACTATCCATGCGATATCCGACACGTACGTAAACTGATGCGTCACTTTCACGCGTCAGCCACCGACGCAGAGCAAGCGATCAACAAGATCGCAGTTCCTTCGACACTGCAAATCGACCCTGAGGACACCGCAGACAAGGTACTGCTGCATTTCCTTCGCTATCCAGGAGACATGATCGATATGCGACGGGTCATGCGACAGTTGCACGCCTCTGAAGGAGAGGTGCAGCAGGCCTTCGAAAAATTGGAGACGTATATTGTGGAGGGTGGAGAGGGAGTGGTTCATGCGGGTACTGACAAAAAGTGAGGCTGCTCTTGATCTTCGCGGGGTACTTTCTTATGCTTCTAGTGTGTCTGAATTTCTTGCCTTGGTTGAATTAGGATCAAACGCTGTCCGCTGTCTTGTCGCTTCAATCCTTCCGGGAGTGGGCTTTCAGGTACTCCAAGAAGAACGGGTGCAAACGCGCCTTAGTGCTGGCCGCCCTGGCGTTTTGTCTCCCACAGCGATCAGAGAAACCACTGACACCGTTCGCCGCTTTGTCCGCGAAGCTCGACGGGAGTATCAACCGCGTATCCTCGCCGTGGCAACGTCCGCCGTGCGCGATGCGACGAATCGCGACGAATTGCTGGAGGAGCTGCAGCGCGGGGCCGGGGTTTCCGTGCGCATTCTTAGTGGCTTAGAAGAAGCCCTGTTGGGTACCCAGGCCGCGCTACGGAGCTTGTCCCTCCGCAATGGCACCGTTGCTGATCTTGGTGGCGGCAGTCTCCAACTCTCCCAGGTGCGCGACGGTGAGATCGCCTCGGCCACAAGCTTGCCGCTCGGGTCAGTCCGCACTACCAGCCGGTTTTTCAAAAGCGATCCCCCAACCACTCAGCAAGTCCAGACGCTCCGCCAAGAAGTCCAGCATCAACTCGCAAAGAACTTTTCAGCCTCGGCTCCCAGCGGCGAAATGGTCGGTCTTGGGGGAACCATCCGGACCCTGGGCCGTATGCATTTGACCGCCATCAATAAGCAACGGTCGCGACAAGGGCTCAGCCTCCAACGAGCCGACATCACCGCGCTGCGTGAACGCATGGAGAAGCTTCCAGCCCGTGAGCGCACGCAATTGGGCGGCCTCAAAGAGGAGCGCGCGGACATCATCTTTGCGGGAACCGTGGTCATCGAAGAAGTCATGAGGCTCGGTAACTATCGGACCCTCACTATTTGTACCGAAGGCGTGCGGCAAGGATTGCTTCTTCGTGAAACGTTCGGACGAGGAGTCTGATACTGTGGACGAGCGACTGTACACGAATCGTGAACTCTCCTGGCTTGAATTCAACCGCCGCGTGCTTGAGGAAGCGCTCGATGAGAGCGTTCCGCTCTTAGAACGCGTCAAATTCCTGGCGATTTTCAGTTCCAACCTTGACGAATTTTTCATGGTGCGCGTTGCGCGTCTCAAGCAGCGCATTGAGGCTGGCGATCAACAGGCTGGCCCCGATGGACTTACTCCGACGCAGACGTTAACTGCCATTGCCGAGCGTGTGCATCGTCTGGTTGAAGAGCAGCATCGCTGTTTCTTGGAAGACCTGCAGCCACGTTTAGTGGCCGAAGGTATTCGCATCATCAGTCCCAGTGACCTGACGGATGACCAAACGAGCTTCTTGCAAGATTATTTTCACCGCACACTGTTTCCGATTGTTACCCCGTTAGCAATTGATCCCGGACATCCCTTCCCTCACCTTGCTAATCGGTCCCTCTGTCTGGTCGCCTCCCTTCGGGCCTTGAAACACTCGCATCTGCCAAATACCTCACTTTCGGTCGTACATCTTCCAGCCCAGGTCGTGCCGCGTTTTATTGCGTTGCCAGCCTCGGCGGGTGAATACGTCTTTATCTTGTTGGAAGATGTGATTCATCTGCATTTGTCGCAGCTCTATCATGGCTATGATGTCCTTTCGTGCCATGCTGTGCGCGTTACCCGCGATGCTGATATGCAACTGCCCCTCGTACGTAACCAGGATCTCCTCTCCGCGATAGAACAAAGTGTGCGTGACCGTCGCATGGGTGCGGCGGTGCGATTGCAATATGATGATGATCTTCCTGTCGATGTGCTGACCAAGCTCGTGACTGAACTTGAACTACAATCGGAAGATTTATATCCGGGCAAGGGCTTTACGGCATTTGCTGATCTCTTTCAGTTATATACCGCTATCGATTTGCCACGGCTCAAGGACCGTCCCCAACCATCACTTCCAGTGCCGGCATTCGAGGGCACCCTTGACGTGTGGAGCGCCATTCGCAGCAGCGACATTCTCGTTCACCACCCTTACCAGTCGTTCCGCGCCTTTACGCACTTCTTGGAAGAAGCGGCAGATGATCCGAAGGTCTTAGCAATCAAGATGACTTTGTATCGCGTCGGACCAGCCTCACCGATCCCACAGATCCTGGCGCGTGCGGCAGAGAAGGGTAAGGAAGTGGCGGTGTTACTGGAACTGCGGGCGCGCTTCGATGAAGAAGCAAATATCTCATGGGCACGTGCACTAGAAGAAGTTGGTGCCCACGTAGTCTACGGTATTGTTGGATATAAGACGCATGGTAAGGCGTGTCTGGTGGTCCGTCAGGAAGCGGATGGATTACGCCGTTATTGTCACCTTGCCACAGGAAACTACAACGTCCGAACCAGCGCGATGTACGGCGATCTCGGGCTCTTCACTTGCCGTGAAACTTTTGGCGAAGACCTCACCGAGTTGTTTAACCTCATGACCGGCTATGCCCATCCACGGGAATCTCACCACCTGTTGGTGTCTCCCTTCGATTTACGGGATGGCATCGTACGACGCATCCAGGGGGAAGCGGAGCATGCTCGCGCTGGGCAATCTGCGCACCTGATTGCTAAAATGAACGGCTTAGAGGACCCGGTTGTGATTGAAGCGTTGTATGCCGCTAGCCAAGCCGGAGTCCAGATTGACTTGATTGTTCGTGGCTTGTGTTGTCTGCGTCCCGGAATCCCAGGCATTTCCGATCGTATCCGGGTGATCTCGATTATTGACCGCTATCTTGAACACGCACGGATTTTCTATTTTCACAATGCGGGCAATCCGGAGTATTGGCTCGCATCGTCAGACTGGATGCCACGCAATCTCGATAACCGTATTGAGGTCGCGTTTCCAATTCTCGATCCACGCTTGCAAACGCATATCCGCAAGATTCTCGATATTCAGTTAGGGGACACAGTCAAAGCTCACGTGATCCTGCCAGACGGCCATTCGGAACGTCTCACACCAACCGGAACTCTGCCCCTTCGTTCGCAAGAACGTTTATATGAACTGTACGCGAGTAGCCAACCGTCCTTGTCGCTATTTACGCCACAACCGACTCTGCAAGTAGAAAAATCGTGAAATTCCCGACAGAGGAAACTACTATTTATAAATTATGATGGAGGCACACTAGCACTGACAGCAACGAGAGGAACGTTGCTTGCCTCGGGGCTATTTCGCAATGGTAATAGCTGGCCCAGCTTGTGGTGCGGCCGCCACGGTCATCTGAAACAGTTGATACAGGAGGCTGAATGCCTTGCGATTCCACTGATAGCCGGTTTCTGGCCGCACGGCATAGGAATAGCCATTGAGAGCTACGGAAAAATCTACCCCAGGTGGCAAACTGTTTGTTTCGAGAATTTCCAACGTATGCATCGGATTTTCACTGATCAACGGCGTACGGGGATCAGGAGACACATCGTACTCCGGCTCCTCCGCCATATCCCGCCCGATGAAGATCAGCACGTTGTAAAAACTCCGCAGCAGTATCTTGCCATGCAGCGGATACTCTCCACCAGGATGTCCCGGTCGGATATCCAGCATGATCTCATTCGCTGGTCCAGTTTCCGCTTCTTTCTGTAAGCTGAGGCGGTCCTGGTGCGATAAGATAGCCGGATCGTAATTGGTAATGAGCATGCGTCCAGTGACTTTTTTAGATACTTCATACACTTGCTGTTTTGCATCGTAGGTGAGAGCAAACTCCGCGTAGGTGGATTGGAATCCGTCCAAGGTCATTGCACTGGCTGGGATCGTCCAACTGGTTTGGAGCAACAGTGGCTCAATATACAGGGAGTGACGATCCTGTATGGTAGATAAGTGGGTGACCACGCGGCGGAATGCAGGGTACCCCACCCGATCGGCTGGACGGTTGTTGTACACCGTCTCATACTGCCCGTCTTTCACTAAACGAACCTCGCCCGCGAGTAAGCGCAGCAATGCGTCAACATCATAATGCTGACGCAAGAGCATGGTGAGTTTCTGTTCGTGAAACGGCGTCAGTAGCCTTTGGGTGAACTCTTCTCCCTCCATTGGAGTGATACTGATTGTCGGATTCTCCGCCACGCTTGCGCCAAAGAGCGGAACGAGCAGAAAGCCACTGTTTCCAGTCAATGCTGGAGTGGCACCCGCGCTGACAGCGAAATTGTACGTCGCGGCAATGTTCGAGAGGGCGGTAAAATGAATCGGCTGGTTATGACGCGCCCGTGCAATATTGAGCAGTAACTGCTTGGACATCAGCTCGACTGCCGTGCGATCATACGCCACCACTGCTCGGTCTAGAGCGAGGGTAGATACGCAGCCGCTGATACTCACGCCGATTCCAACGAGAAGCAAGCGAGTGAAAAGATGGCGAATTAATGCGGAAAACACGAGAGGAAAAGAGAACGGCATAAGCGTGGCAAACTTCACTTTACAGCTGACAAATTCCTTCGCTAACACTTTGTTACAGTGCTGGACCCATTCCTCTCCTATAGGCAATCAAGGTTGTTGTCTATATTGCCAATTTATTTATCACCTCTTATGAGTACCAGGAGCGTACACGAGAGAGTGAGAGGAGTAATTGCCATGACGCGTATCAACCCGTTAGCTGGGCTTCAGGCAGAACCAACCATGCTTATCAATGTCCCACAATTGATCTCTGCGTATTATACTGGTCGCCCTGACCCTGCAGTGCCCGCACAACGCGTAGCCTTTGGCACTTCCGGGCACCGGGGATCAGCATTCACCCAGTCTTTTAATGAAGCTCACATTCTGGCGGTAAGCCAGGCGATTTGCTGGTATCGCCAGAAGCACG
>JAYVFX010000730.1:0-2216 GCA_043772795.1 Deltaproteobacteria bacterium | reverse complement strand
GTTTTCAGATGAATGAAGAATCCGCTCCCTCACGGTCGCGGTACGGTACCGCGCGCGTCAGCAAGCGGCTCTCTCCGTTCAAGTGAAAAGCGCTGTAGTACCAAGAAAGAACACTTTGTTGCGGAGCAGGCGGCGCTCTTAGCGGCTGGGCTGGAGAGCTCACGCTATGGGACGGTAGACGATACCGGGGCGCGGCATCAGGGCAAGAACGGGGATACCACGCACATGGGCAATGAGCAGGGTGCCTGGTGCCAGAGCACGCCGAGGAAGAGCTGGATCAACTTTTTGCCGTTGTGGCAGGCGGGCCATTCAGACTATCGCAGTGATGCCGAGGCGCCCGCGTAGCGACAGGGGCTCACCATCCCGTCGGCTGCTGTACTGAGACACCCGCCGGGCAAGCCCATGTGACGTACTGGGGCATCACGGAGGCACGGCCTGTGCGCAGTGCGACGGAAGACGCCTGACTGGCCGGGGCGTTGAGCCACCGCTTCCTCCGCGCTCTGGCGATCGTCAGGGAGGATGCGGGCCAGTTCAATATCCTGTCTCATGGCTTGTGTGGGGTGCCCGCCGCGCGTACCCTTCCCAAACTCTGCCCGCTCCATGAAACCCAGCGGGCAGAGATCGCAGCAGTACGTCGGCAAATCTGGGACTCCTATGCCGCCCGCAAACGCGACAAACTCCAGCCCTGCGCGGAGAGGAAGCGCGCGCTCCTTGCGCTTTGAGGAGATCTTTACCTCCCAGACGTCGGTTGCGACCTTGAACCAAGCGCTCCACCCACGGCACCGCAACAAAGCGGAGTTACTCCTGGTGTTGGGGCCGCTGCATACCAACGGCAGCGACGGGGACCTCCGTGAACAGGTCAAACAACGAAAAATCAGCGGCGGGACCCGTAGCGATCTGGGGCGCGCTTGCCGTGACGCCTGCGCCAGCTTGAAGAACACCTGCTGTAAGCACGGCCTCTCTTTTTGGCGTTCTCTCGTGGACCGCACAACCGGGACCAACAACATTCCGCCATTGTCCGATCTTATCCGTCAGCGCGCAGCCACGCAGTAATCAGCGCCAGGGGGTAGTGAGAAGTTACCACTTTTCACTCTCTTGGTTACAAGAACAGTCGGTTTCAGATGAAGATTCCGTTGCTCAAGAGCCGGAGCAAGAACATCCTTCACGAAGCGCTCTTCAGTCTACCCTTCCACCAAAACGAGTGCACGCGTGATCATGGCCCCGCGCCGAGAACGTTTTTCTCCCAAAGTTCTCCGAGAGCGTAATTATCCACCCAATCCGTCATGCTTGTTGTGTTTAATCGGAGAAAAGTGCTCTGCCTATTGATGCGATCGACAGTCCACACCTGCTCTGGCCCAAATTGGTTGACCAAAGTAACAGATTGGGTTGCTACGATGACTTGGGTACGCATGGCAGCCGAACTCAGTAACTCACCTTACGCGGTCTGTTTTGAAGATTTTTGAAATCCTGCTCACTGCTTGACTTTGCTATATGTGGAGAATCTTTGTTGTTTTCAATAAGTTTTTCGCTAAGCAATTTCGGGCAATCAATTTTTCACGAAACCGCAATTAGCTTGTAGTTTCCAAATCTTCGAGCGGATTTCGCTCACCAAATCGCGTAAGGTGAGTCAGTAAGTCCGCCAAAAACGTAATTGCTGCGGGATGCAGTCCTAGCTCTGGCTCATCCAGCAGAACCACAGCGGGCAACTGAGGTTGCAAAAGGAGCGTGGCAAGGCAGATGAAACGTAACGTGCCATCCGAAAGCGAAAATGCGTTAAAATATGCGTCGCTGCCTTTTTCCTTCCACTCCAAGCGAATTTTAGCTTCATTGAGTTGCGAAGGTGCGAGACGAAACTCGTCGAAAAATGGCGCGACCTGCCGTACGGTGTCCTGGATTGTGGCGAAATGGTCGGGCCTCTTCTTTAGTAGCCAGCAAAGGAACGGCGCTAGATTTTCCGCTTGTGGTCGTAAGAAGCAATTGTCCTCCACATCCCAGCACCCTTGACTGCCGCCGTGTCGCTGGTGTCGTGGAAATGATAGAGCTGGTAGGTCTCCAAATCGCGCCTCACCCACCTTGCGACGCGGTCCGAGCTTTTAGCCACGGCAGCCTCTCTACTGCCAACGCCGATGATCTCACTGTATGGCGTTTGATAGTATTTTTGATCGTAAAACAGACTTGTTGCGACGTTTAGAATCAGCAACTTAGGTGGAAATTCC
>JAYVFX010000729.1:0-5294 GCA_043772795.1 Deltaproteobacteria bacterium | reverse complement strand
CCTCGTTGCGAGAGGAAACGGCCATAGAGTTGGATGAGCTTGTAACCACCATAAATGCGGATAACCATCTGGGCGATGATCAGAAAACGCCCGATACGTACGCCGCGGGTCAATGAATTCTGGCGATGCGCGTTAACGTCCGTCACATTTGTCATGCACACATCCTCATTCGTTGCGTTCTCCTCTTCTTTTCGGCAACATCATGAGTATCTTAGCGAAACTCAGCAAAGGACGAAGTACCCAGCAATGAAACTCACAGATATTCACCAACATCTGTCGCCAGAAATGCAAGAATTGAGCAGTAAACTCTTAACCCTCGCCAATACCGCATGGCAGACCTTGAGAAAATCAACCGAGGTGACACGGGAACTCGCCAAAGACCCGTTTACTGAACCTGCCAAGCATCAAGCCGCGATTGCAGAGTTGCTCATCATCCTGCTGCATAGCTGTGATCGCATTGCATCCGCAGCATTCCAAGCCACCGTGTCAGAGCAGGCCGCAACCGATTTGCATAGCGCGTTCATGACTGCCCTGGTTGGCGCGACTGTTCCCGCCTTCGTCCAAGCCGCGTGCCCGGATGAAGATGAAGACGAACAGGAAGAAACACAGGCGGATCTGCTGCACCTCTACAACGCCCGCGCCATACAGTACGGATTCTTTCCACTGAACAGCGGGAAAGCCGATCAAGAACACGAACCGCTTTTGACCCTTGCTGGTATTCGAGTGGCTGAGGCCTGCGAATGCTCGGAGAATGCAGAAGTAATCCTGCACGGCATAGAAGTCGTCATCAGCACGCTCGCCACATTGCGGACGAAATTGCCGCTGAAGGAAGCGATCGGCAAGATGATTGCAGGCATAAAGTAAATTTGAGACACATCTCGAATCAAGTTGGAGTACAAAATAAAATAGCCATTCCCAGTCGTATTATCGTGCAGAATCGACGAGCAAACACCTGGTGATCGTTTTGAGCGTTCGCAACGTAAGCCTTGCAAAGGATGAAGGAATCGCACATGATCGGGGCAATTTCACTAATGGTTTATTTTGCAGCAACAGCAGGGTTTGCCAATTTTCTTTGGGCCAACGAACCTGCGTTAGACTAGAATTCCCCCAAGGATTGCTGCAACAATCAGACAGACGGATTCATAAATAAGTATCTCAACTGATCAGCCGAAGGACACAAATGCTCTTGAGTTTCTTTGTCGCCATCTTGTTGCCCTCTGTGTAAGCTTTGATTTCTTAGACGTTCCCAATGGTGCCGGGCAGGAGCCTCGTTTCACTGCGTGTGCAGGTACGGTAATCTGTATTCGAGACAGAGTCTATTTCCTTACCGCTGGACATATCTTACGAGGGTTGGATGAGGCGATACGGAGTGATCGAGTAACTATTCGTAGCGCTGTTCTTGCTGATACCTTTGGATGGCGACGCATCGCCGCCCGGTTGCGATTCTGAAAAAGCCGAATGGCCGCGTGTGGGCGGCTCGCGGTGACCGCGAGCGTTAGGTTTCCGAGAAACAGTATGAGGTGAGTCGGATACCGCGCTTTCTCAAGAACCTTCCTCTTTGTATAATCCACCGCTATGCGTAGGGTCTACTTGGATGTCTGTTGTCTCAACCGTCCTTTTGATGATCAACAGCAAGATCGCGTGCGTCTGGAAGCTGAGGCGGTTCTGTTAATACTGAAGCGCTGCGAGTCCGAGGAGTGGCAATGGGTGAGCAGTGCGGTCGTCCGCTACGAAGTGGATAACATTCCCAATACAGAGCGCCGCCACCGCGTCAATGAGCTACTGCGGGGAGCAAGGGAGGTGCTCCCTCTGAGCGACTCGGCGGTTGAGCGCGGGAAAGAGCTGAAAAGGATGGGGTTGAAGACCTATGATGCGCTGCATGTTGCTTGCGCGGAGCAAGCCCAAGTCGAGGTCCTATTGACGACGGACGATCGGCTGGTGCGGGCAACTACCCGTAATGCCCGCAAGCTCAAAGTGTCAGTCAAGAATCCCTTGACTTGGCTTCAGGAGGTACTGTGAGCCATGAGTGAACAAGCATTGACGATGGAGCAAATCCGCGAGCGAGGTATTCAAGTCCTAGGGGAACGGTTAGGCATAGTGGGAATGGTGCGCTTTCTGCAACAAGCGGAAACCGGCTGGGGGAATTACACGGAAGAAAGACACCAATGGTTAGGCGACCCCGACCTACGGACATTAGCCAAAGAAATTCAGCAAAAATATCCAGGCAACGAAACCTAACGAAGCCGTACACGTGACCGCTGCCCGCGTGTGGTTTGGCACAAACTCAAGAGGCCATTTGAATTCTCCAGCGTCTCGCAGGCCTCAAGACGGACTTCTCCACCACAGCTCAGCACCGCAGCCGGGTCATTGTTCATCGCTCATCATTTTTTTCTTCCGCGCCCGTCTCTCTTCTGGCCGTGCTCCCCGCCGTGCAAGTTTCTCAGTGAGCAGCCATTGCGCTTACCCAATGCCCCGTAGACTCCGTTGTTCTTCAGCCGAGAACAGCGGCTCAGTTTCGCGGAGAGCAACAACATCAAGCGCTCGCGTTAACGTGGCCTCGCAAAGTTCTAAAAGCGGTAAAAGCTGGGAAGAGACTCCATCAATCGGGGCTTCAAGCAAGCGATTCTTCACGAGAGATAGTGCGTCCGCTAAATTGTACGGTTCGGCTTTCACGCCCTGAGTTTTTTGTGGTTTGGTTGTCTTACGTTCAAGCATCGGAGATGAGGCATCAGCACTATCAGAGAGAAACGTGAATCCGAGCTGAACTTCAGTCCACGGTTTTGCAATCTTCCGTATCACGTCAGATCCCTTTTCCTATGACGTTGAGCGGACACAGATAGAGATAATGAACGAATCAAACAGCGCCGCAGGAGATACTCGCGATGACTTAAACGTGAGATCAAGTTCTGCCGCACGGTGAAACAACCGTCGTAAATCAACGGCAGAAAACAAACGACTTTGGCCGAGCAACGCGCGGAGACGCATGCCTCGTAGGCCGGTAGCGCGTTCAATTTGCATTTCCGGCGCACCACTAGCAACTAACTCTTTCACTCGCCACAAACGGCGAAAGTGGCCAACCAGGGCGTGTAACACTGGGAGTGCATCACGTTCATCCATCAACACGTGTCGAAGCAATGCCAGTGCCTTTTGGCGATCACGCTGTCCGAGAGCATCCGCGAGATCAAAGACCGTCGAGGTTGGCAGATTACCAACACAGGCTGTGACTGCATCACCATCAATATCGGTCTTTGGCATCACGAACGCAGCAAGTTTGTCGATTTCATTGGCTAAGGCAAAAAGATCAGCTCCGATCAGATCAGCCAAGAGGGTCGCGGCATCCTCCGTCAAGGTGACCTTCCGTTCACGCGCAAAGCGTTGCGCCCACGTAGGAACTTGGTTAACGAAAGGGGGACGGAACTCCGCGACAAAACCCGTTTTCGCACAGCGAGCAAAGAATTTCTGCGCGACATCAATACGCCCCTGCGCGCACACAACGAGCGGCTGCGTCGCATCGCGCAGGTCCGCTTCTCGCTCCAAACGTTCACGGTCCGCTGCCTTCAGGCGGTCGGCGCGCTTGAGTACCACGAGGCTGGCAGCTGCAAATAATGACGGCACTCCCCAGGTGTCAAGGACACGATCAAGCGTGTCCTCTCCGACTGAAAATGTCTGAACCGCAGTCCCTTTCCCGACACGATGACGAACGCGAATCACTGCTTGTTCAATCAGATACGGCTCCTCGCCATGAAAGAGATACAACGGCGCAAGTGGAACTTTTTCAAGCTGCGCAAGAATATCTTCGGGACGAGGAAATGCGGTCAGCATTCGCTTCTCTGCCATTGCTGCACTCGTATAGCGTGCAGATCAAGTGGAAACAAGAGAAGAATTTCCCTGAGGATAAATGCAGATTGCTCTTCGGGCAACCTGCCGCTATCGTAGTGGCAATCTGCTAGAGGTGATCCATGCAACAGTCAGTTGAGAATTCTGATCGTTCAACAGCACGTACTCTTTATCAACGTATAGAGACAAAACTGGGAGTTGAACCTCTGCGTTCTGATCATGATCTTGTGACTCTCGTGGAGCGCCGTTTACCAGTTCGTACCCTGACATCGTTGACGAACCACGGCCTCGCTGAGCAAGAAATCTATGCGTTAGTCCTGCCGCGCCGGACCCTCGCCCATCGGCGGGCAAAACATCAACTCTTGACGCGGGAGGAATCCGATAAAGTAGTCCGCCTCGCACGAATTACGTCTCTTGCCGAACAGATTTTCAATGATGAGAAGAAAGCAGCGCGGTGGTTGCGTCAATCCAAGCGTCGATTCGGGTCGAATACTGCGCTTGACCTCCTTACCACAGAGGCCGGTGCGCGACTTGTCGAGGAGATACTCTATCAAATTGATCACGGTATGGCGGCTTGAGTGATCTTGTGGCGCATCAGTAATTACCTCACTCTTGACGGTGTTGGTGGGCTGAGAGCCTCTCACCGCTGGCACACTTGAGGTCGCCCTATCGTCTATTGCGCGCCTAATCCGGCAACGGCACTGTTGGAAGTTCTCGTCCATCTTGAAGTCGTACTTGAAGATCTTCCCTCACAATACCGCTTCCTCAAAATTGAGGCTCCTGAAAAAACAGCGGCGGAACGTGTAGAAAACGGCCGCTTACCGAAGTGGATGGCAATCTGATCCTAGCGTTACACGGGAGACCAGCGATACGTGGCTTCAGGCTGGACTGACTGCATTCCTTGAGGTCCCCTGTGTTCTCGTTCCTGAAACGTTCAACGTTCTCCTCAACCCGTTGCATTCTGATGCTGCCAAAGTCCG
This sequence comes from Deltaproteobacteria bacterium, assembly GCA_043772795.1. GTDB lineage: Bacteria > Desulfobacterota > Binatia > Bin18 > Bin18 > VGTJ01. The sequence continues at coordinate 477 of JAYVFX010000729.1, read as the reverse complement.
CATCCTCATGGTCGTCGAACACCCACTTGATCCCCGGCTCCTCTGACAAGAAAAACAGGAACGCGAAATTGCAGCGACGGATGTCAACAAACGAGAGCTGTTGTCAGACTTACTTGACAGACTCGCTAACTACTCAGGCTTCTTGTCCTTTTCCTCGTACTCGGCGATCGTTGGCAAAGGAATGGAAAGAAAACTTTCCATTTTTGTTCAGCCCTCCTCCCTCTACATTGACGTAAGCCTTGTCGTAGCAAGGCTTTTCTATGGAACTCATACTTGGCGTAGCTTTTGCTCTCCCTAAGAGTAGATTTTTAATTCTAACTTTTTCTCAGGGGGTGGATATGGATCCGATTCTGTATTGGAATGATGTGGCGCTTGAAGTGCACCGACGCGACTTTTCCTTTCCGCAAGATGCGGAGGGCAATATCATCACGCCACAGCAAGGCGGCCCGACGCGCACTTCGCGTGCACTCGCTATCG
>JAYVFX010000728.1:0-4741 GCA_043772795.1 Deltaproteobacteria bacterium | reverse complement strand
AGAGAACCGACTCCCTCAGGTAAAGTGCGGAGGAACATCGTTGTCTTCACTTTGTACTGGCAAGGATCACGGGATCGAGGATCTGCGACTTGTGTTCCGTTCACGGAACACATCACTTGCGGAGGTGTAGGACATTTTTAGAGACATTTCTTCGAGGCAAACGTGCGCAAGTCCTCTTGGTTTCACATTTTTCAGAGGACATTTTACAGGACAACGGAAACTCTTTGCTGAGTTCTTGCGAAGATATGCTGATGTTGATACGCAATGAATGCGGTCATCCCTTCCACCTGCACGAACATATCATCGTTGTTATTGCAACCTATGAATTTCCGCAATGCGTTGCGGAAATCTCACGAGCGACGGCTTTCGGAATGAACATTGACCTATGGCTTGACACTGCGGCAGTAGACGAATTTCGCCACAACCAGCGGCAGAATCTTTGGATCAGTCACAACCGCTGAACACTCTCGTCTATTGCATATGGCGTGAGATACTCCTTCCTCACCGATACCCCTTGGGTTCCCGTTTGATCCACTGCACCCGGCCTTCTGTAAATCGTGCCCGATATTCAAACCATTGGTGATCTGGCCCTTCTCCGATCGAGGTATAAAAGATGATGTCTCCATGATGCGGGACTTCGACATCTCCAACCGGTATTGAGCGCATACAGCCGCAACTTCGCACGATGGGATTGGTCTCCCATTCTGGAGTGCCGTAGTACCGACGCTCGGCTTCTGGCACCGACTCGAACCGCACTTGATGCAAGATCAAGCGCCCATCACGGGTAATGGTGTAGCGTTCCAACGCACTATCGAGGCTTTTGGTCTGGAACACCTGCTCTTGGACTTCTGGGTCTGGGAGCGGGTATTCGCATCGGATGTGGTCAAACATTCCCATCGCACGGTCCTCTCTCGACGCTAACTCTTGGTCAACTTTCGCCTATAGCGTTGCTTGTGGCACACAAGACAAGTATCTGCCGTCATCGAGGTACGCGCAATTCATGCTGAGAAAGCATGAATCACGACGCCGACCGCCGTACGTCGTCGGTAGGACGGATCGCGTAGCAGCCACACGGCAGAGCATGACGACGATCGTCAGCAAAGTGTACGACCACAACAGGACCCGGAAAACTACGATTAGGGCTTTGATACGAGTACACTGGACAGATACATCACCGCAATGAGTCACAGTCAGTCTGCGTTGCTGATGCGCACCGTCAATCTATACGTCCTCAGTCGATCAACTTACCCATGAACATAGGGATACCGAGCCGCTGCCGTTTGCTCTCGCCTTTGAAGAGCTGACGCCGGCGTTGAGGTTCATCCCCTCGCGCGCCGAGGTGTTGGGCGAACTGCTGGGCCAACAGACTGCTGCCAAGAAACACCGTGTGTTTGCCGTAGTGTTCACGCATGTGATCGACGGCTTGATACACGCGCGACAATTTCTCTGCCCGTACGACCTCACCAAAGAGGTCCAACTGCACCATCGTATCCTCTTCCAGCTTGGTGAGGACAATGCCAGTGGATCGGTAGTCTTCTTCCGGGCGAAAGAGTTGGGTAAACGCTGGCATGATCGCTTTGACAATGTCTTGTGGAAACGCAGTAGCGCGTGAGAGTCGCACCTCCAGCCACTGCATGCGAAATGCTTGGGTCTTGAGCATGATCACCACCGCTTTGGCTGCCAGTTTGTATTTGCGGGCTTTGATGCAGGCGTTTTCGATATTCTTGGATAATTGCGAGAAGACAAACGCACGGTCACGTGATGGTGGGGTAAAGGTCTTCACCTTCTGGATTGATTGGTAGGTGGACTTCTCTTCGGTGATGAGCGGGAAAACACTGCGGCCATTCAACTCTTGCCAGATTTCATAAAATGGCTTGGTCAGCCACTTTTTCACCCACACTTCATCCTTGCGCGCAAAGTCGAGCGCCGTGATCACACGATGTTTAGCGAGGAGTGCTGCCGTATTGCTCCCAATTCCCCACACTTTCTGCACAGGCAGTTGGGCCAAGAAATGATGAATGTCAGGGCCAGGAATGGCCGTGCAACCAGAGGGCTTCTGCCATTTGGAGGCGATCTTCGCTAACACTTTGTTGGGTGCGAGTCCAACCGAGAAGGTAAACCCCAGCTCGGCGTCGAGATCGTGCTTGATCCGCTCTGCCATCTGCACATACGACATGCGGTGTACGCGGCGCAATCCCGTCAGATCGGCGAAGCACTCATCAATCCCGTACTCTTCCACATCGGGCGTGAAGCGGCGCACGATGCTGAACAGCCGTGTGGAGAGCAGACTATATGTTTCATAGTCCGAAGGCAGAATGATGGCGTCAGGACAGAGTCGCTTGATTTCAAAGATGCGCATGCCACGTGTGACGCCACGCGTCTTGGCCTCATAGCTCATCGAGGCCGCAATGCCGCGCTCTTTGCCGGTCACTACCGGTTTGCCCTGCAGCGCAGGGTCACGCGATTGTTCACAACTGGCAAAAAATGCGTCACCATCAATATGGATGGTCGCACGCGGGAACGACGACAATATGAGCGGCATGTCGCTCATGGACGGCGGAAATGGCGAATGCAGGCGACCACAATCGCTTCAATCTTCAGTTCCTGTTTGGGAATGATGGGCTGATATTTTGCGTTGGCTTTGTTGGCAGGCTGGAGATATAACCGCCCTCCCCGCTTGGCCAGATACTTCATCGTCCAGCCATCACCATCAACACGTGCGATGACGATATCGCCGGGTTTGGCATCACTCCGGCGTTCGACCAATACCAGATCGCCATTGAAGATGCCTGCGTCGATCATCGAATCACCCTGGGCTTTGACCAGGTAGGTAGCGTCGTGGTTCTGGATTAACAAGTCATTGAGATCGATGGTATCGTTGAGTTCCTCTTCCGCAGGTGATGGGAACCCGGCTTGGATATTACCCAGCACACGCAGTGCGAAGAACGCACGCCCTGGCAGGAGTCTGCCGGTGTCGTCTTTGCTGAGTGTCCCGAGCCCAATCAGCTTCTCCACCACTTTGGCGGCTGCGCGCGGCGAGCGAAAGCGAAATAAGGCTTGGACTTCCCGAATGCTGGGCATGCGATGCTGCTGACGATAGAACTGCATGATAGCAGTGGCCCGCGACTGGCTTTCCATAACAATTCCTCTTCTCTGTAAGACTAAGCGACTTCTACAGCATAAGAATACATTTGTATACCAGTCAAAGGGTCTGGCATCCGTCACCTTTCCTTGGTGGTTGTCGCTACGGTTGGTCCTTCACCTGGTTCTCGATAGAGGTGGTGCTATAGTGCGGCACACAAAAGGGAGTGTGCTGTATGGCGAAAGCAACACCAGCCAAGCTGCAACCGTGGGTGGAAGCGCAGCGTCGTCATCATCTTACCGAGGTACACGTGCAGATGGCGCGCGAATTGGGAATGAATCCCAAGAAGTTCGGTAAACTCGACAACCATCGCCAAGAGCCGTGGAAAGCGCCATTGCCACAGTTTATCGAGCACCTCTACTACAAACGCTTTAAGCGCTCGGCACCACTACCAAAAGCAACACAGGCGGTGTCCACACCTCCAGTTCCCAAAGAACGTGTGACCGAACGCCAGCCATCGGCGCAGACAACAGACGGTGAGACACGGGAATCCCAGCTATGAGCAAGACACAGTCATACCGCTATCGCGTGGTCGATGTCTTTACGCAGTGTCCGTTGGAAGGAAACGCGCTGGTCGTGTTTCCCGACGCGTCCGGCATTGACGATGGAATAATGCAAAAAATCGCCAAAGAGTTGAACCTATCGGAAACAACATTCGTTGTTCCGGCGACACGGAGGGAGTGCGTGGCAGGCGTCAGAATTTTCACGCCAGCGCGTGAGCTGCCGTTCGCTGGTCATCCGACTATCGGCACGAGCTTTGTGCTGAGGGAAGAAGGGCGTGTACACATCGATAGCGAACGATTCTTCTTGGAGGAGCAAGTCGGCCCCGTCGCTATTCGTGTCGACAAGGGCGAGCGCCCCTTGATCTGGCTACGTACGCCTGCGATCCACGAGGGGGCCTTCTTCGATCGCGAGAGATGCGCGCAGGTCCTGGGACTGGATACGCGTGATCTGCTGCCCATCACGCCGCAACTCCTGAGTGCAGGCAATCCCACGCTCTTCATCGCGTTGAAGGATAGAGATGCCGTTGATCGTGCGTGGCTTGATGCGCCTGGCTCCGCACTCCTCAAAGAGGGTCGGGCGGAGTCGATGTGCGTCTTTGTCTTCACGCCCACTGCCGAGGGAGCGTATGCGCGGATGTTCGCACCAGACTATGGCATTGCAGAAGATCCGGCGACTGGAAGCTCGACGGGTCCACTGGCGGTTTTTATGATGCGCCATGGTCTGGTATCGAGCGCTGCCGACACGCGCTTTGTCAGCGAACAGGGAACCAAGATGGGACGCCGTAGCATATTGCACGTGCACATTTTTGGAGAGCGGGGTGCAGGCGGCATCAATATTGGCGGCCACGTGACGCCAATCGCAAGCGCCATCATGACGCTGTAGAGGTCAAAGGGTGCGAGGGGCATCATCCCCTCATACACGCCTACGCAGCAACCTCATCCAGCCTCGCTATTGCCTATGTGAGCGTAGCACAAGCGTAGGGTCGTTGGCGGGAATGATGCGCTACAATGGGCGTCGCCTTCCAACCCGGCTGTACAACCAACGCCCACGCTCATCACTCTCTATGACCATTTCGGCTGCCAGTCCTCTTTTTTC
>JAYVFX010000727.1:0-12215 GCA_043772795.1 Deltaproteobacteria bacterium | reverse complement strand
CGAAGGAAAATCGCGCAGGAGTGTTCTCGGGGCGGGATGCGCCACCATACATGGCAGGGGTGTGTACAATCAGATCATGCTGGCTTTGATAGAAGCGGTCAGTCACCCAAATTCCCAGTCGCTTCCACCACGGCCCGCCTTCGATATCACCGGCAATGACATGCAAGTCGGCATTTACACAAATTTCTTGGCGATTCGTAGGGTCCGGTGCGTTGAGCAGTCGCACGAGAGCTGAGTCCGGGATCATGGCTTGCAGCCCAGGGAGCTCGTCAGGCTTGGTTCGTATCTTGATCAGTGCGAGGGCGAATTCTTTGAAGATATCGTAGAAGTCCGCCATCCCCGGCGGTAGAACGTAGTCGAGCAGATTAAGCGTTACTGAAAGCCAGCGGTCCATCCGCTCGTCAAGTGCATTGGTACCGCGGGTTGGGCACGCGACGCGCACGAAACGCTCAATTGTGAGCTTCCGATCCTTGAGCTTTATGTTGAGCTGTTTGAGCAGAGTTGTGTGTTGCTGTTCCTCAACCGAGGCGCGAGCATAGGCAAACTCAAGATCCAGTGCGGTGAACGGATCAGACCCTGGCCTTTGACCGCGACACAGCAATTCCCCGACTAGGCCGCCACGAGAGTGACTCACCAAGTGTACACGTGCACCCTTGGGAAGATTATCGAGCAAAGCCAGTGCGTTCTCGATCGGGCTCTCGGTCAACGTCCGATGTTCAAATCCATAGACGTGTCCTCTGTATTGGTTAAACAGTTCCGAACGAATGTCGGGTCCATCCACAGCTTCCCACAAACCCGAAAAGCTACCGGCAGTAGAGGATGCCGTCCCATGCAGAAACACCAGGATCGGCTTATCCACTGGCATGTCTTGCGCGCGAACGGGCTTTGTTAGCTCGAACGGCTTTTGTGGACTTGTCTCGCATAGCCACAATCGCTGTTGATCCCCATCTGTGTGTTTGAGCTGGCGCTTCTCATACCATTCGCTTAATTCTCGCGCAGTGATGGTTGCGCCAGTCTCGATTGGATCGATGCCCAGGAGTTTGAGAAATTTGACTGTAAAATCCATTCCGCCGCGCGACGGACCATCTGGACCAATCGCCAGTGGCAACAGGTATTGGCCGGGCGTAGTCGCGTCTCGGGCGCGTTCAGGGGGAAAATCGTTGAGATACTGACCAAAGGTAGTGTACAGCCGGGTCCCGTTGTTCAGGGTAATTTCGATAACGTCGTCAGCGTTATACTGGCTGAGATCGATCGTGCGGTCGGAGCTGCTACCACGTGCGCGATCGCCTTGAAACAGGACTTGTTTCTCGCAGACACTGAACAGATGCTCCTGGACCGGGGACTCTTGGGAATCGCTATGTGCTACTGTGGGCGGCGTGGCGTCTCCACTTGTCTGAGGCTTTGAGGTACTTTTCGTTGCCTTGGAACGAGAACCCTTCCGAGTTGCCATTGTTTTCCCCCTCTGGCATTTGTGCGATAGCTAATACTCAGCACCCCTGTACAGCACGCATTGTTACAGAGTTTTGCCGTTCTGGACAACTAGAGTTCTCTACTGAGAAGATGCGATATATACCAATCCGCAATGAGGAACTAATGGCAGAACCGAAAGCCAAAACGAAAGGATACAAGAGATGGAAACGCAAGAAACAGTTATTAACGCTCTCTACGTCGCACGAAGCACCAGTGCGCAGCCCACCAACATCGACAATGTCAAGTTGGAGTTGGACGAGGCCCTACGAATCCAAACGCAAGTGATCGGGCGCTTCGAGGCTAAGGGCGAGAAAATTGGCGGCTGGAAAGTTGGACTCACATCGGGAGGGGCCCGCGATCGTATGGGAAAAGATTTTCGTCCCTTCGGTTATGTATTGCAGGGTCGGATTTTGCAGTCAGGAGCAACGGCACCGTGGGTCAAGATTCTCAAATGCTCGGTGGAACCGGAACTGTGCCTGATCCTTGGCTCGCCATTACGTGGTGATGCGGTCGATGCCGCTCAGGCAAAGGCTGCGGTGCGCGCTATCGCGCCTGCATTTGAGATCAACGAGCGGCGCACACGACCTGAGCACGGGAATGCGCTGCTTGTGGCTGACGGCCTGGCGAATTGGGGAATCGTAGTGGGACCAGAGGCGCCGGTGCGTGATGGACTCATCGATACGACGGTTGACTTTTCCTGCGATGGCCAGCTCATCGAAAGTAAGACTCCTGGGACGACAATGGATGACCCCTACCTCTCGCTTGCACGCCTCTGCCGGCTCTTACACAAATATGGCCGCGGTTTGGAACCAGGACAGCCAGTGATTACTGGATCATTTTGCAATCAAGTAGTGACTCGACCAAGTACGTATAGTGCCGTGTTTTCTGGCATTGGACCCGTGGCGGTGCAATTTGTCTAGACTGTGAATCCTGGCACAGTACTAGCCTGGATGAATCGTCGGCGGCGGTATAGGATCGCGACAGCGGAAAAGGAGGAGCCACGGTATGACTGAGCTGCGGTTCGACGGACCGATCAACATTCTCGTTCTCTTGGGACTGACGTTACCGGAAGTATCTGAAGCTGATTTGGCCAAGATCCAAGCAGCAGCTCCACCAGGATCGACTGTTCGAGTTGTGGCAAAAATGCGCGACGCCGCTGCTGTCGCGGGCGATGCGCATGTAATCTTGGGGCTTCTTCCGGAATCGCTGTTCCATGCGGCGCCACGCTTGCGCTGGTTTCATGCCATTGCTTCGGGAGTTGACATGTTTCTGTACCCGGCCATGCGCGACTCTGCTGTCGTGCTGACTGGAGAGAAAGGCCTGGTCGGTGGGCACCTGGCGGACACAGGATTTGGTCTGCTCTTAGCACTCACCCGCCAGATCGCGACCGCTATTCGCCTTGGGTCTACGAGCTGGGACGCGCGTGAGGCCATGCGGCGCAAGGAGATCGAGCTTGAAGGGCTGACGATGGGCATCGTCGGCTTTGGCGGCACTGGTCGTGCTATGGCGCGCCGAGCGGTCGCGTTTGGTATGCACGTCCTCGCCCTTGATGAGTGGCCGGTGCCGCCATCGGACGGCGTCCAGGAGGTGTGGGGTCGTGACAAGCTAGGAAGGCTGCTCGCCGTGTCTGATATCGTGGCGATTTGTTGTCCACTGACACCACAAACCCACGGACTGTTTAACGACGATACGTTTAACCAAATGAAACGTGGCGCGTTTCTCGTCAATGTCACTCGCGGAGAGATCATGGATGGTGACGCGTTAGTCCGTGCCTTGCGAGATGGTCGTTGTGCGGGTGCCGGCCTTGATGTTGCACCGTTGGAGCCGTTACCAGCGGATCATCCATTGTGGACCTTAGAAAATGTAGTCATGACACCGCACACCGCTGGCGCTAGTCAACTGCGGGCGATGCGCAACCTGGAACGGTTTTGTGATAATTTGCGTCGGGCTCGCAGTGATGAGCCATTGCAAGGTGTCGTTGATAAGAAGCTGGGATATTGAGCAGGCCATCAAAGTAGGACGTTAGTAAACGTCCGTTAGGGGGAAAAGAATATGCAGTATACGAAGCTTGGTAATACGGGCATGACGGTCTCGCGTTTGTGTCTTGGGTGTATGACCTATGGTGGCGGGCCGCAGCCGAAATGGGCAATGCGGCGCGATTGGGCGCTGGGCGTCGACGAGGCGCGTGAACACTTTGCACTAGCGCTTGAAATGGGGATCAATTTTTTCGATACGGCAGATGTCTACTCTGTCGGTTTCAGTGAAGAAATCACCGGCCGTTGGCTCAACGAGATGGCTTCACGCGATGATATCGTCGTTGCGACCAAAGCGCATGGTGCGATGGGGACGGGGCCGAACCGCCGCGGTCTGAGTCGTAAGCATCTCATCGAAGCCTGTGAAAATTCACTCCGTCGGCTCAAGATGGACTATATTGACCTGTACCAAATCCATCGCTGGGATTTCACCACGCCGCTGGAAGAGACACTTGAAGCGCTCGATTCCCTCGTACGGAGCGGAAAGGTTCGCTATCTTGGCGCGAGCAGTATGGCAGCATGGCAATTCTCTAAAGCGCTGTACACTGCCAAGGAGCAGGGCTGGCACCGCTTCATCGCTATGCAGAACCATTACAATCTCATCTATCGTGAAGAAGAACGCGAGATGAATCCGTTGTGTATCGACCAAGGGGTCGCGCTCATCCCTTGGAGCCCCTTAGCGCGGGGATTCTTTGCAGGGAATCGCGCTCCCGCGTCTGGTGCACAACAGATGACCAAACGAGCCGAGACGGATGAGTTCGCGCAAAAGTTCTACTTTCAAGACAACGACTTTGAGGTTGCTGCGGCGGTCGACCGGGTCGCCAAACAGCGCGGCGTGTCGCCCACGCAGATCGCGTGTGCATGGATTCTACAAGCACCTGGTGTGACATCACCGATTATTGGCGCGACGAAGATACCACACCTCAAGGAACTCTTCGCGGCTGTAGATATCAAGCTGACCACTGAGGAAGTAGCTGCGGTCGAGGAGCCGTATCACCCCCATCCGATTCTCGGGCACGAACAGCCCAGTGGTGCACGGATGGTGAAGTAACAAGGAGAGTCTGGGCGTCTAAGAGTCTAGGAGTCGAGGGAGTCTGAGAATGTAGGGTGGGCATTGCCCACCAGATAGAGTAGAGCAGGCTGTGCCTACCATCGTTCGCTAAAAACTGAAAGAGAGGAAAACCATGGCAAGTATACTAACAGTGAATGTCGATGTGTTTGGAACTGGCGTCCTTCGGTCAGAAGGGGTCGTGGTTGATCGTGACGGGAGTGTCTGGGGCGGAGGGCGTAACGCCAAAGTCTATCGCGTCACACCTGATGGCGTCGTGCATGAGGTAACGCAGTTACCCGACCGCGCGATCCCGAACGGGGTAACTTTGGATCGGGCGGGGAATTTTGTCTATTGTGATCTGCGACACAAAGCGGTCATGCGTTGCTCTCCGGACGGCAAAGTCTCAATGATCGCCGATCGTGCCGGGGATCTTACCCTGTCGATCCCCAATTTCTGCAGTTACGATGCAGAGGGAAATCTGTACGTGTCAAATTCTAGCTCACAACCTGGTGCGAAAGTGTTTGCGGAGTTCACCGCACCGGCACCTAATGGCGCGGTTGCTCGGATTCGTCCTGACGGACGAGGAGAAGTCGTGGCAACGGGTATCTACTTTGCCAACGGCACCGCGATCGATCCCAACGAAGATGCGGTGTACGTTCTCGAAAGTAGCCGCTACGACTGCGTGCGCATTGCCATCAAGAAGGATGGGACATTTGGCAAACCGGAAATCTATGCCTCGGGGTTTCCGGCGATACCGGACGGCATGGCGTTTGATGTGAACCGCAATCTGTATATTACCCTGCCCGGAGTGCCGCAAGACGGCAAGCTCGTGCCGAGGAACAAAGTCATTCGTGTGGATACGAACGGGAAGTGGGAACTCCTGATTGATGATCCCGAAGGAACCAAGCTCGCGTTCCCAACAAACTGCGCGTTTGGTGGGCCCGGATTGCAGGACCTCTACATTGCCAATCTGGAAGGTGATCACATGAACCGGGTCCATCTCGGAGTGGCGGGACATCCACTTTATCATCAGAGGTAATAGTGTTCGGCACAAATTTTGGCGTTGGGCAACGGAATTCCCTCTCCCTCCGGGAGAGGGCTAGTAGTCAGTCAGGAAAGTTTTGATGGATAACCTGAGGAACGTCATTCCCGCGAAAGCGGGAATCCAGGAGGCTCAACTCCAGGCCACTGCTGAATTTCCCTGGATTCCCGCCTGCGCGGGAATGACGGACTAGGCTGCGTCCCGTGTTTCTGCCGCCGTGCTTAGCACCGCGTGCTGTGGGCGACTCAGGATGACATAGGATGCTAGGATACGCGCAACAACACACCAAGGTGCTTAATTGATGGCGAGGTGATATAACCGCTTCGCGTTGTCGCAGACGATGTTCCGTGTAACCTCGGCAGGAACGCCGGCGAAATTTGCGTCAATAACTTTTAGTGAATGTGGAAACGTTGAGTCTGCATGAGGAAAATCTGACGCCCACATATAGTTGTGTTCGCCAAAAAATTTCCACGTCGCCGGACCGAGCGGATCGTCCTGAAATGTTGCCCAGACGTTGCGTCGCACATATTCACTGGGTTTGAGCGGGAGCGGCTTGGCATTCGCGACTTTGCTATGGACATGGTCAAGGCGATGGACCCAGTTAGCAATCCAGCCCACATCATTCTCCGCGGACACCACATTCAAGGTGGGAAACCGCTCAAACACCCCGCCATACACCATTCGCGTGAGGCACTGCTCGACGACGTGAATGACATGAATTTGTAGGTCAGCCATAGTTGGCATCGCCGCCGTCAGAGGCATGCCAGAGACCAGTGGCTTATGAAGGGAAATGGACAACCCCGACGCAGCACACGCCTGCCACAGTACATCGAAGCGTTCGTCACTGTATGATACCTCTATCGTATCTGAGGCCAGGATGAGGATGCCCTTCAGCCCCAGCTTGGCGCACCGCTCAATCTCCGAGATATCTGGCAATGCCTTGAGCGTATACAGTCCAATGCCAATGAGACGCTGCGGATCATGCGCGCAAAACTCGGCAATCCAGTCGTTGTACACTCGTAGGCAGGCTTTTTGGAGTTCCACATCCGGAAGGTTGAACAGAACAATGCCAAGGCTGGAATAGAGAACCTCCGCGCTGACACCATCAAGGTCTTGATCCTTAAGACGTTCGACAGGATCCCAGCCACTCGGTCGCGCAGCTTCGTACCCATGTTTCATATGCTCCCGTAGCTCTTTACCGCTACGCCCGGCGGCAAAGACCCCGGCCACGGTGAGCGGATGTATGCCAGGGCCAACAAAGAGGTAGGCGGCGCCGCCAGGCTTGTCATTCTTGACTACCCGTGGGGCATTGTCCCGGTGTTTTTTATCGAGTCGCTCGACCCACAGGTCTCCGGGTTCGGTCAGATGCGAATCCGCTGAAATCACTTGCTGTGCTGACATCGTCATTTCCTTTCTGAACGGTTCCCTCGTTCGTTAGCGTGCACGAAGCACTTGTCCTGGTAGTGTTCCAAGATGCCGGTGTCCCTCGTAGAGTACCTGACCATTGACGATCGTGTACTGGATGCCTTCCGCTTGGGTTACCAGTCGGCGACCCCCACCTGGTAGATCGTGGCGGATCTCCGGTCGCTCCGGTGAGCTAATGGTATTCAAATCAAAGATAGCAATATCCGCCGCCATCCCAGGTTGCAGTAGGCCGCGATCGTGCAAGCCAAAGAAGCGCGCCGGTTCCGAGGTGATCCGCTGTATCGCATATTCGAGCGACAGCGCCTGCTTTTCGCGCACATACGTCCCCAGCAAGTAACTGGGATATCCTGCGTTACACAACATATCGACGTGCGCACCGCCGTCGGAAATTCCGATCATCGTACGCGGATCGCTGAACTTCTTGGCAACGCGTTCCTCATTCATATCCAACAGCGGAGTCATATAGTCGGTTGCCAGATCATCCTCAATCGCGAGATCGAAGAAGGCGTCGAGCGGCGCGACTCCACGTTCACGAGCCACTTCGGCAACACTCTTCCATTCCGTCCCCTTCAGCCTCGGGTTGGTAACTTCTTTGATCTTAGTGCGCTCCCACATATTGTAGAAGACGCTGCGGCGCTCCAGCTCTGCGGCAAACGTCCGGCGGAATTCTGCGTCTCTGTATACCTGCTTCTGCGTTGCGATCGTTTTGTCCTCGAATACGCGTTTCATCGAGTTCATGCTGGCAAACAAGAACGGGTTCTGCAGGTTGAAATCAACGATCAACGGACGGACGGCTACCTGCGGGCGGCAGCCGCGTTCAAGCAGCGGCGCGACTTTTGCCAGCGTTTCGGTCCAGGCCTCAGGCGCGTCGTCGCGGTCCCGCAAATTGAGCCAGGTCACTGGTCGTTCACTTTCCGACGCGAGCAACTCTAGCAGTGCATATTCTTTGTCCGACACTGTGCTTGGCTGTTTGGTCAGCGCGATCTCAATTGTGCCACGGCCGAGTTCTTTGAGTATCCCGGCATACGCGCGCAATTCATCATGACTAGCGAGCCGACAGGCCAACGGTTGCGCTTTGTATCCGAGATGTTGTGGCATTACTGTAAGTGATAATCCTACTGCGCCTGCTGCCATTGCGCCATGCAGCAGTGTCCTGATCTGCGCGGTTTCCGCGGGTGTCGCCGCACGACTCATCGCGTCGTCACCCATCACGTACTGCCGAAATGGAGACAACGCCGCAAGAAATCCGACGTTGATGCCGATCCCACGTTTAGCGGTTGCATCCATATACTGCGGAAAGCTTTCCCAGTCCCAAGGGAGGCCTTTGGTAAGCACGTCATACGGAATTGCTTCGACATGCACCAGGTTCCAAGTGGCAATCTCCCTTTCCGTGGGTTTGCACGGTGCGAGGCCGACGCCACAGTTTCCCATGATGACAGTGGTTACTCCGTGCCACGAAGAACAGGTGATCAATGGGTCCCAGCAGACTTGGGCGTCGTAGTGGGTATGCGGATCAATGAAACCCGGCGCGACCACAAGATCCGAGGCATCGATCACCCGCGTGGCACCACCTGCAACCGCGCCGACATCGACGATCTTTCCGTCATTGATGGCAATGTTTCCCCGAAACGGGGCCTTTCCACTACCATCGACGATCTTTCCGTTCCTGATTAGTACATCATACGGCATAGCTGTTTCTCCTCTTTCCAGCGATTTTGCAACGGTGTGGAGTGCCACTCTCTCACAGAAGTTGGCCCGGAGGCAAGAGTTGTGGCTCAATTGCGAGGAGCATGTCGCATGTCACATACGATTGCCCTCATAGACACAGTTTTGTATAAGTCCGAGCGGGAGAGCGAGATATGGGGCTGCAAGAACTACGCGATCAGATTTGTATTGTCGGCGTGGGCGATACCCAACAGGGGTCGGTGCCCGACAAAACCGGGGACGAATTAGCTATTGATGCCGCGCGTGCGGCACTGCACGACTGTGGGCTCAAGAAGGATGATATCGACGGGCTTTTCGTACAGCCCAGTTATGGCCATCAAGGTGACTACTTGAAACTCGGTCTTATGCTGGGCATGAACCCGCGTGTTGGTGGAGCGGTTGAAGCCTCAGGCGCGACTGGCTGTTATATGATCCAGCACGCTGCATTGCTGTTGCACACGGGCATGGCGAACTATGTGCTTCTGGTTTACGGAACCAACCAAAAAACTAATCGGAACCGCTTCGGCGGCGCATTGCTTGAAGAGCATGCCCCCTACGGCGCGTTTAATCCATCTCTGCCATTTGCGTTCGCCTTTCGCCGCCACATGCATCTGTATGGCACGACAGAGGAGCAGCTCGCGACGGTGGCAATCACCGAACGTAAACATGCCGCACTGAATCCCAAGGCCGTGTTACGCACGCCGATCACGCTTGATGATTACATGAGTGCGCGGTACATCGTTGAACCCCTGCGATTGTTTGACTACTGTCATATCACTGATGGTGGACATGCGTTTGTGCTGACCACCGCAGACCGGGCGAAAGACTTACGCAAGCCGCCGGTATACATTCGCGGGCTTGGTCGCCAAGAAGCCTTTCGCGCCTATGAAACGCCAGACTTGGTCATGCAAAGCTTTCAGCAACAACGAGTTGCCAGTATGATCTTTCCTATGGCTGGAGTGGGTCCAAAAGATATTCAGGCGCTCTATGTGCAAGACGCATATAGTCCGGCAATTATTGCCGCCTTGGAAAACTATGGGTTTTGTCCGGTCGGCGAGGCTGGACGGTGGATTCAAGGTGGCCGCATCGCTTTGGGTGGAGAACTACCAGTGAATGTCAACGGTGGACAGCTATCGGAGACCTACATGGTCGGCTGGCAAAACACCTGCGACGCGGTCCGCCAGTTACGGGGCGAGTGCGGTCCCCGACAGATTGCCAATGTGGAACTCATTATGTGTACCTATACGGGCGGTCTGCGCGAGCATGCCGGAGCCTTAATTTTACGGAGGTAGCGCGATGGCGGAATATACCAAACCTCTTCCTATTATCGAGAAATGGAATGCTCCCTACTGGGAAGCAGCCAAGCGGCACGAGTTTGTCGCGCAGCGCTGCCGTGCGTGTGGCTATGTGCACCTCCCACCTGGACCGGCGTGTACAAACTGTTTGTCTGATGAGCAAGATTGGGTGCCGCTGAGTGGTCAAGGAACCATTAACTCGTACGGTGTGTACTATCAACAATGGCATCCAGGCTTCAAAGAGGAGATTCCTTACAATGTTGCCTTGATCGAGCTGGCGGAGGGACCACAAATCATTAGTCAAGTGATAGGCTGTGAGAACGATGCACTTGCCTGCGGCTTGACGGTGGAAGTCACTTTTGATGATGTGACGCCTGAGATTACGCTGCCGAAGTTCCGGCTGGTGTAACGGCGTACCGTCGCAAAGGGGAGGCAGCTCATTGTCCTTCTTTCGTGACAACGAGATTGTCGCGAGTGGGGTTATCCAGACGATTTGGTGACACAACTCCTGGCTCAGTGTGGAGGGGAAGCAAAGGGCAAGGGAAGGGAGCCGAACGTGAAGTTCTATGAGATCATTGATCAGGTCATTGCCCTGCTGCGCAATCGTGGGCGATTATCGTATCGTGCCCTCACCGTCGAATTTGCTCTCGATGAGAACTCCCTAGCGGCGCTGAAAGAAGAACTCATCGAAGTGCAGGAGCTAGCGGTCGACAAAGACGGCAAGATGCTCATTTGGACCGGTGAAGGGGGCACGGGCGAAAAGGCGAAATGGGGAAAAGGGGAAACGGAAACCCAAGACCCGAGCCGCTGGACACCTGTGCATCTGGCCGAGCGCATCCGTGCGGAACAAGCGGCATTAGAAGCGCGCAGTGGAACCGACGGCGAGCGCAAGACCATCACCGCGCTGTTTGCCGATCTCAAAGGCTCGACTGCGTTGATTGAAGGACTCGATCCCGAAGAAGCCAGAGCGGTTATTGATCCCGCCTTGCAGTTGATGATGGATGCCGTGCACCAGTATGACGGCTTTGTGGCGCAAGCATTAGGCGATGGCATCTTTGCCTTGTTCGGCGCGCCGCTGGCCCATGAAGATCATCCCCAACGGGCGCTGTATGCCGCACTGCGCATGCAAGAAGCCATGTGGCGTTATGCCGATACGCTGCGCGCCAAAGGCTATCCGCCGCTGTTGATGCGGGTCGGACTAAACACAGGCGAAGTCGTGCTGCGCTCGATTCGCAAAGATGACTTGCATGCGGACTATGTGCCTGTCGGGCATTCAACGAATTTAGCCGCACGGATGGAACAACTCGCTGCGCCCGGATCGATTCTGGTGACTGCCTACACCCACAAGCTCACAGACGGGTATTTCGCGTTCAAGGATTTAGGCAAGACGCAGATCAAAGGCGTGGAAGAGCCGCTCAATATCTACGAAGTCCTCGGCGCGGGACCCCTGCGCACGCGCCTGCAAGTGGCGGCCCGCCGTGGGCTAACGCGCTTTGTCGGGCGCCACAGCGAACTGGAGCAGATGCAGCGGGTCTTAGAGCAGGCCAAAGCTGGTCACGGGCAAATTGTCGGGACGATGGGCGAGCCGGGGTTAGGGAAGTCGCGCTTGTTCTATGAGTTCAAGCTCACCTCACAAGCTGGTTGCTTGGTGCTCGAAGCCTACTCCGTCTCGCATGGCAAGGCCTCGCCCTATCTGCCAGTGATTGAACTGCTCAAGAGTTACTTTGACATCCAGGCCCAAGACGATGAACGCAAGCGCCGGGAGAAAGTGGGCGGCAAAGTGCTGATGCTCGACCGCAGCCTGGAAGAGACGTTGCCCTATCTCTTCGCACTGTTGGGGATTGAAGAGCAGCCGTCTCCACTCCAGCAAATGGACCCGCAGATTCGGCGCCGTCGTACGTTCGAGGCACTCAAGAAGCTCTTCCTGCGCGAGAGTCTCAACCAACCCCTCATTCTCATTTTTGAAGACCTGCATTGGATTGACAGCGAGACGCAGGGGTTTCTCGACGTGCTGAGTGAGAGTGTAGCCTCGGCCAAGGTCTTGCTGCTCGTGAACTATCGGCCCGAGTATCGGTCCGAGTGGGGGCAGAAGACGTATTACACGCAGCTACGGTTAGCGCCGTTGGGCAAAGCCGAGGCGGAAGAATTCCTTGACGAGCTGCTTGGCGAGTTGAAATCCCCTCTCCCCGTTGGGG
>JAYVFX010000726.1:0-3956 GCA_043772795.1 Deltaproteobacteria bacterium | reverse complement strand
TTCGGGGACGGCGACAACTTGGTAAAGATCCAATGGTGTCGCGATTCCTCTAAGGGAATGGGGGCCGAGACTGCGGTACTCAAAGTGTTCCTGAACGAGGCGGTACGTACATGCGCTCACGACGAGGGTATTCGCATCGGCAAGGGCTAATACGCGAGCAGCGATGTTTGGTGTGTCTCCCAATGCCATGGATTCGGAATAGTCCTTGTTGCCCATTTCTCCCACGACGGCGATGCCGGTATGAATTCCCATACGTACTTGAAGAGGGAAGGAAAGGCGAGGAATAGGTGCGTTTTGTAACCGGGCATTCAAACCGGGGAGCGCGGCAATGAGCGCGAGTCCCGCACGTACGGCTTGTTGAGGAGCATCGTCGTGCGACACTGGGTACCCAAAGTAAACTAACAACGCCCCGCCAATCTGTCGGGCAACGTAGCCAGAGAAACGACGGACAATCATCGAACAGGTTTCCTGGTAGATAGCGATGATCTCATGGAAGTCTTCTGGATCAAGTTGTTCCGAGAGTGACGTTGCCCGAACAACATCACAAAACATGACAGTCAAATGACGACGCGCAGCGCAAGCAAAAGGAGTCCCACACGTTCCACAAAAGCGGAACTGTGCAGGATTGTCACATTGGCAGTTTGCACAGCGCATGAGAAAGCCTTTGGCGCGTTTGCTGTGGTGATGACGTCGGCAGTTCGATACTCAAGCCTTGTCTCCAAAAAGATCAGACCCTTTATCATCCGAAATAGCCGAGAAAGCAAGGGGAAGTTTTTGTGGCGATTCTGGTGGGGTATTTCACTTGATGGGCTCAACAACCGGCTGAATCGTAACTGTCGCGGTCCCTCAAGGAAAGGTCAAGCGCCTGATAAAGACGCCACACGTTCATCTTCGTCAGTTTCCCAGCGCTATTCCCGGTGCCATCCGAGAGGAGGACAATGTTCTTTGGCATCGTAATCACCCCCAGGAACTGCTTATACCACACAAGACGGTACGCCCTACTACATGTAACGCGCCGAACGTCCGTGTTGCGTAAGAGACAAAGGAGAGCGAAGAAAGTTTCGGTTTCTGCCATTTTGCGCTTCCACCGGAAAACCGCTACAACGCTGCATTGAAGAGCAGAGTCTTAGGAGGGAGAACTATTCATGAACAGCCTACCGCTCGAAGGGCTCAAGGTGGTTGATGCTGCCATACTCTTTGCCTCGCCCACGATCTCGCAAAACATGGGAGACTTCGGAGCCGAGGTTATCAAAGTGGAGCATCCAAAGCTCGGTGATAGTCTGCGCTCATTGGGAGCGACCAAGAATGGGATTCCGCTCTGGTGGAAGATCACCAACCGCAACAAGAAATGCGTGACGCTCGATCTCGGCAAACCTGAAGGGGCGGAGATTTTCAAGAAGCTCGTAGCTGATGCCGACGTGGTGACCGAAAACTTTCGTCCGGGAACACTCGAACGTTGGGGGCTTGGCTGGGATGTGTTGCACGCGCTGAATCCGCGCATGATCCTGGTACGGGTTTCAGGATTTGGACAAACAGGACCATACAAAGGGAAACCTGGATTTGGTACGCTTGCCGAAGCGATGAGCGGCTTCGCTCATATCACTGGTCAGAGTGATGGACCACCGACGCTGCCCGGAACTGGCTTGGCAGATGCTGTTGCTGGTCAGTTTGGTACCTGGTCGGTGATGTTTGCACTCTATGAGCGCGACCACAAAAGCGGCAAGGGACAGTATATCGACCTTAGCGTGCTAGAACCGATCTTTACTATCCTCGGCGATCAGGCCATTGCCTATGACCAACTCGGTGTGATTCAGCAGCGTACTGGCAATCGCGTACCTTCCATTGGTGCTCCACGGAACATCTACAAGACGAAAGATGACAAGTGGATTGCGCTGTCAGCCAACGCACAAGCAATGGGTGCGCGCGTCTTTAATGCCATCGGCCAGCCCGATCTGATTAACGATCCACGTTTTACAGACAACCGTGCTCGGGTTGCGCATATCGATGAAGTCGATGCTATCGTTGGTGGTTGGATCAGCAAACATACGGCAGAAGATGCGCTCAGAATATTCGATGAACACGAGTGCGCCGCAGCGCCGGTGTACGATATTGCGGGAATTTTTGCTGACCCTCATTTCCAGGCACGTGAAACAGTGACGACCGTGCAGGACGCTGACCTTGGTCCAATACGAATGCAGAATGTGATTCCGATACTCTCGCGGACGCCAGGAAAGATCCGCTGGCCTGCCCCAACTCGTATGGGTGAACACAATGAGGAGATTTATTGCGGCAAACTTGGACTATCGCGAGAACGATTGGCCGAGTTGAAGGAACGGGGGATCATCTAAATAGCGATTGGAGATTGCGGATTGCGAAGGTCAGCACAGCAATTGAGAGCGCAAGTGAGGAAATGAATGCCAGTCCGAATTACCGCTGAGGATCTTCATGATCACCTGAAAGCACGGATGGCTCAGCGGGGAATCATTGCTGAAGAAGTTGAACAGGCGTTAAACGAAGGATGGGAAGCCACAGATGCGAAGCAAGGGACATTGGGGAAAGTAAAGATTTTTCCGTATATGGGCGACTGGGAAGGAAAATTCTACGGAGAAAAAGAAGTGTCAGTATACTACAAGATGGTGGAAGGGGCCCTTGTGCTACTAACTGTCAAAGCACGATATGGTCAAGGCTTTCCAAGAAGGGGCATGCCATGAAAATCGAATACGATCCAAAGCGAGACCTCCTCTACATTTGGTTTGGAACAGTAGGGACAAAAGCCGCGCAGACAGCAACGATAGCTGCTGGTGTGCATGCCGACTTTAACGCGGAGGGTAAACTCATTGGCCTTGAGGTCTTAGATGCTACGGAGATTCTTGGCCATAGCGTCCAGTTTGAGATCGCTCTGCCTACTGTCGAAGAAGCCATCACCAGATAAACAGTGCCTCAGTGAAGTAAAAAGGAGGAATCATGTCCCGTCTACGTCGCACCCTATTATTCGTTCCTGCTAGCAGTGAGAAATTCTTTGCCAAAGCCAAAGAGTCACAAGCAGATACTCTGATCTTTGATCTTGAAGATGCTGTCGCTCCGGAGCGCAAGCCAGCGGCGCGGGAGACGATGAAAGCTGTCCTGCGTGACTCGGGGTTCAATCGATTTGAACGGACCGTACGTATCAACGCGCTTGATACGCCGTGGTTCCTGGATGATGTGTTCGCAATGGTCGAAGCCGGAGCGGATGGATTAGTGGTGCCCAAGACGAATACGGTTGAAAGCATCCAGTTTGTTGATCGGCTCGTGTCGTTGGTTGAACAGCGATGTGGGCGTACGCCCGGCACGGTGGTGCTGTTGCCATTGATCGAGCAACCTGAAGCGATTGGCAATACCTTTGCGATTGCCAAAGCGACGCCACGCATTGCCGGTATCGCATTTGGTCACGGCGACTTCTCGGCTTCGATGGGGATTAAGGCTGGTCCATCGGTTGATGGCATCGTGTTGCATGCGCGTTGCCAAGTGGCGATAGCAGCGAAAGCCGCTGGCATTACGCCAATTGATAACGTCTTTCTTGATATTCCCAACATTGCAGGTTTGACCGAGGAGACGCGCCAGGGAAAAGAGCTAGGCTACGAAGGAAAGGCATGTATTCATCCGAGTCAAGTTGATCCAGTCAATGCTGTGTATACTCCTAGTGCGGCAGAGATTGCGTATGCGGGTGACTTAATTGCGGCCTTTGAGCAAGCAGTTGCCGAAGGGAAGGGAGCTGTCGCCTTTCGTGGTTGCATGATTGATGGCCCGATTGCTGCCATCGAACGGATTGTGCTGGAGCGGGCACGAAAGGCGGGGACGGTTACCAATTAAGAGAACAGGTTCTCGTCAAAAGGGGGACAGCGTATGAAGTTCTCTGAAGTCGTGGCGCAGACGATGGCCTGGCTTCAGCGCGAGGGACGCGTGTCCTACCGGGCGCT
>JAYVFX010000725.1:0-25203 GCA_043772795.1 Deltaproteobacteria bacterium | reverse complement strand
CCATGCAATTTCACGTACTGACGATTTTTCCAGAGATGTTTGTTTCGCCCTTAGCAGCGAGCTTACTCAAGAAAGCGCAAGAAAAGGGAATTCTTTCTTGTACGGTGCATAACCTGCGCGACTATGCCACAGGCAGACATCGGGCGGTTGACGATACCCCATACGGCGGTGGTCAGGGCATGGTCATGAAACCCGAACCTGTGGTCGCTGCTCTCGAAAGCGTATGTCAAGCATTGACGGCGCCATGGCGGATTTTTCTTTCCCCTCAGGGGAAGCCTTTAACCCAAACGAAAGTGGCGGAACTCGCACAACGAGAAACGCTTGTACTGCTGTGTGGCCGCTACGAAGGGGTGGACGAGCGCATTCGCCTTTTTGTCGACGAAGAAGTTTCCATTGGTGATTACATTCTGAGTGGCGGCGAGATGGCTGCGCTCGTGCTTATTGATACAGTTGCACGCCTTGTCCCCGGAGTGGTTGGGCGACAGGAATCGGTGGAAGACGAGTCATTTAGTCACGGATTGTTAGAATATCCGCACTATACGCGACCAGAAGAGTTTCGTGGTCTGCTCGTGCCGGATGTGTTATTGTCCGGGAACCATGCGAAGATTGCAGCATGGCGGCGGCAACAATCGTTACTGCGGACACTGCAGGAGCGTCCTGACTTACTGGCGAAAGCAGCTATCACCGAGGAAGAGAAACGATGGCTGGCGCAATTCAAGACTAAGGACTGAGGACTGAGGACTGAGCTATGAGGACTGAGCATCAAAGACAAAAACTAAGCTATGAGGGCTCAGGATTGAGTAAAAATTCTTTCCTTTCTCACTCAGTCCTCGGCACTCATTACTCAGTCCTGAGTTTGACTCAGTCCTCAGCACTTATTACTCAGTCCTGAGTTTATGGCCGACATTTACCTTGCCCTTATTCATTACCCGGTGTATGACCGCGCCCATAAAGTAGTGACGACCTCAATCACCAACATGGATATTCATGATATTGCGCGGTCTGCTCGGACCTATGGAGTGAAGCGCTATTTTGTCGTGACCCCGAC
Organism: Deltaproteobacteria bacterium; assembly: GCA_043772795.1. GTDB lineage: Bacteria > Desulfobacterota > Binatia > Bin18 > Bin18 > VGTJ01. The sequence continues at coordinate 24,155 of JAYVFX010000725.1, read as the reverse complement.
GCGGACCTTGCAGCTACTCGCCCAAAAAATCCTCGATCATTGGGAGCATGGATATGGAAGTACCTACAACGAAACTCGCAAAGACGCACTCTCTCTAGTGGCGTTAGCCGATAATCTCGATGCAACAATCCAACTGATCAGAGAAGAGACTGGGGAAATGCCTTGCCTGGTTGCTACATCGGCACGTACAGGAACGCGGCGGATTGCTTTTGCAGAGATCCGAGAGAAAATCGTAGCCCCAGGTCAACCGTTCCTCTTCTTATTTGGGACGGGATGGGGCTTAACGGAAGAGGTGCTCGACCGAGCGGAATACATTCTTGAGCCGATCCAATGGGTTACAGGATACAACCATCTTTCAGTGCGTGCGGCGGCAGCAATCCTGCTTGACCGTCTACGGGGGGAACGGTAAGACAGAGCTAGTCATCAGCTTTCAGCCATCAGAAAGACCTAGCGACGAGGACTGAGTGACGAGATCGTCATCCCCTTTGTACTCAGTCCCCAGCCCATGTAATTCAGCCCTTTTTCTTTCTCACTAGAGGGCGAATAGCCTTAGAGGAAAACAACATGCACCCTATTATCGAGAGTATTGAAAAGGCACAGTACCAAACAGACCTCCCTAAATTTAAGCCTGGAGATACCGTTCGGGTCCACGCAAAGATTATTGAAGGCGATAAAGAACGAATCCAGGTTTTCGAAGGCGTGGTTATTAGTCGCGCAAATTCTGGAACTCGCGCGTCGTTTACGGTACGAAAGATTTCCTACGGAGTCGGGGTCGAGCGTGTGTTTCCGCTACATTCACCACGCATAGACAAGATTGAAGTGACGACTATTGGCCGTGTACGGCGGGCAAAATTGTATTACCTCCGCGGCTTGTCTGGAAAAGCCGCACGCATCAAAGGCGAGCGGGTCGTACCAACGAGTCGGAACGCAAAAGCTGCTCCGCCTGCCGAAGTAGCACCAACAGCATCGTAGAGACGGTAAAGATAAGGGGGCGGGTTACAACCCGCTCCCTTGGCTCTTCTGAACCCCTGCTGCTCTCCCCTTCCCTCGCCCTCGTTCCCACCAGGCTAACCCAGCAATCAGCGCAACGAACAAAATCGGCGTCGCATGTCCGTACGCTGCTGAAGAGTAGAGGATCAACTCGTCGAATCGACCGATCAGGAGCGACATCCGAGCCATCACAGTGTATCCAAACGCGGCCCCGAACGAGATCATCAAAAAATAAATTCCTATTCGTGCCACGCGTCGCACAGTCCCAGTATGCTCGAGCGAAAAGAAAAAATAGAAGAGTACACTCACCACACCAACAAGAATCAAGAGCGAGTTCAGGTTCGCGAGCGTGAACGTAACGCCACTAGCTCCTACTGTAACGAGCGGTTTTATGGTTCCTTGTACTTGCTGGAGAACGAACGATGAAATCTGCCGAGGGATAGCTAAACCGGAGCTAATCCCCAACAGAAACGCGAAAGAGATACGGCTTAACCACGCAATCGGTGGAATGAAACGCGACAACATCAACAATCCGAGAAACGCAGGAACCACCAACCACCACTTCTCCTGTTGGACCATCGGAAGGTACAACTTGTTCACCATGACCTGGTAGTAAGTAATTGTCAGCAAGTATCCGACAGAAACACCGACAAAAACGTGTTCGGCTAACTTGAAGAAAGGATTGTCTTTGTAGAGAAAGCTGTAAATGAGCAGGCTCAATCCTACTGCGACCCACGCGCCAATCAGTGCCTCGGTACTCATGTCCGTCGCGTCCTTACCTGGCCTGTGAGAAAATAGGCCGCATTGCAGATCACGATGAGCAGGATAATAAGGAAATGCGTTGCAGACTGCGCGTCCATGCCAGCGAGTGCTTTGCCTTGCTTGCCGATCAGCAGTTCGTACTCGGCTGCACCACGAAGGCCACCTAACAAACCGTTAATCTGTCCAGTATCTAACAAGGGATAGAAGCGCGGCGCACTCACTGCCGTGCACCCTCCCCCAAGTTCGAAGCCATATTTTTCTTTGCCATAGACATACCAAGTCTCAATACCTGGAAAGCCGACACTGAGGCTGATCACATAAGGAATATCTCGCAGAGAGCGAACGTTTGCTAGGAGTGGAATCTCGGCGATCTTGGTACCAGCATAATCAGTGGGAAAAGCCGCACGGAAATCTTGGCCCATACTGATGATAGCATTGGCTTCACCTGGGGCATAACCAAGAAATACAAAATCCGTACCTCGTTTCTTACCTTGCTCGCGTGCCACTTGCGTCAGCGCTGCCTCAGCTAACCCTGCACCTGCAGGCCATAACGTAACACCTAACACCTTGAGATTTTTCTGGAACGCATGATGCAGAAGGGCGATTGCCATTGGGTATAACTCCGGCTTGCCACCCGGCTCAAAATCAAACGAGAGCAAGAGCAACGTCCCTGCGGGGAGGCTTTCTACATGGTCGTAAATTTTCTTCACTTCCGGTGAGACGTATACTGGTAAACCCACTGGGTACAGCAACGGCAGAAGCGTTGCTAAGCCGATCAGCAAGAAGATGATCCGACGATCGAGGCGGAGAAGCTTGAGAGCAAAGTTACGCATGGTGGCCGGTCAGTCTATTGAGTCATCGGGTCATTAGCTCAATGGAAAAATGGCTCAATCCTTTCCCTCTCCGAGATACGACCGTTCAATCCCACAAATAATCTTGATTGATGTCGCAATACCTCCAAGGCTCACGCCAATGAGAATGCCACGTTGAGCAGCAGTGTTCGGTACGCTCATAATCCACTGTGCGATCTGCCCGACTCCCGAAATGAGATACTCACCAAGCGGGACTCGCCCCCACATGACGAGAATCGCGGCAAGGAGCAACACCGTTGCCTCGGGGCTCCGGGCACGGAAAGCACGATAGGCTGCCGAAGCGACAAAAAACGCGAGTAAAGAAAACATGGTTCCTTGCAACGCGACAAAGACATGATCATACAACCAACCAAATGGCGTTCCTTCCGTCTTTCCTCCTGACCATATCCCAGCGCCCAACATGACGAACATCGAGACAAACATGACAGCACTATAGCCCCAGCCTGCCTCTTTGCGCGCCATTTTGGAGTAGTGCGTATGCAGGAGACTCCCAACCCCGAGCAGAATCGCGAACCCCGCGATGATCTGATTCCAGACCGACACCTCACTGAGCAACGCTTCCGAGGCAGGATGGGGCACGTAATACTGCAAGGTAAAGGTGACGCCGAGGATGAACGTCAACAGTAGCGGGAAGGTTCGTTTCCAGAAGACCACTGTTTTCTCCTACTTTATGTCACTGAAAAACTGGATAAGTGTGCGGAACCACGGAATAGAGAATATTTCACCGAGCGTGACGAGCACAGTTCCGAGGACCATCACGGCTAAAAGAAAGCCTTTGCCGATGTCTTGCCCTCGTAGTGTTCCGACTAACACTGGCTCGCGTGATAAATAGGCACTGGCCGCATACAACTCCTCACCGATCAGAGTGTAATCACACGTAGTAATGAAAAATGGCAACTGATGATCAGCATCGGTCCCAGCGATCTGGATTGCACCGGTACTCGCCCCAGTTTCTGTCAGCAGCAACGACTCGGCATAATAATAGCCGAGGAAGAAGTTTGCTGCGGGTTTTTCCCGCAGGATCATGCCATCAACAGCGGCAGTGTAAGCGAACTGATCACCAGTGATAAAGAAATTGCTGTCTTCTTTGTACGCATCGGGCCGTCCGGCAGCAAAATAAGATTCGCGGACGATCTCCTGAGAGATGGCCATGACGATCGAGGAACGATGTGGCACTTTGAGGTCGGCACCATACGCTGCTGTCCGCTTCGCTACTTCTCCGAGAATGACAGTGGCCGCGATAGTTGCAAGGCTTGACGGGTCGCCGCTGCCTCCCAGTTCACCACTGCCAGTGAGATATAGTACAGGCTTCCCCATCTCCGTCGCGCGGCCCACGGCTTCGTCGACCGCGTCGAGTCCAGGAATGCGCCGCAAGAAAATATTGGGATTGCTTCGCGCTCGACGAATTGAAAACAACACCACTCCGCCAAAGGCAAGCATCAGTACAAGATTGTTGAGTTTTGCCCAGTTGAAGAGGTTCGCTTGGGGAACAGCAGAAACAACCGGGTTGTCGAGTTTCTCTTGCCCGATGGCGAGGGGGCACGACAACAAAAGTGCCAACAAAAGGAAAGAAAAGAAGAATTTTCCTTTCTTTACCCTTACTAGCCTCCAGCCTCTAACCTCTAGTCTCACTGCTACTCCTCAATCATCTCCACATTCGCTCGCGGAATTGTCACATTTTGTCCACTTGGTAATGTCGCGACTAAGATCCGAACGTGACTTTCAGTAGGAATGTGCTGTAGTGCGGAGGGCAAGTCCGTTACGCGTGCAATGACACTGAAGTATGGTTCGCGGATAATCCGAATCATACTCCCAACGGCAATCCCGCCCTCGGACACGTGAAACGTAACACGTGACACGTGACACTGTTCTTCTTCCAGCGGAATAATGACTTCTGGTCGTATGACTCCAGCACGGATCTGCGTTGCCCCACTACACGAGGCTTTCTGACCGGCTTTTGCAGACAATAGGTCAAAGGTGCGCGTCGCCATCGGAATCGCGCCAAAACCTTCAGTGATGATGAGTGTGAAACCAATCTTCTCTGTACCGGTAATTGCTACGCCGAGGTCATAGCCTAAAAGGTCGCGCAGGTCACGGTCGTGTACCCCGCCAATCACCAACGCACGAACACCAAGCTCCCGAGCGCGGGTGAATGTTTCCTTTTGCGCCAGAGCCCCACCAACCACGATCTGATCTCGGTGTGTCGACGTCAGATGTTCCGCGGTTAACACTTCCTCTGGATTGTTCACTGCGAGTGCAATCATCCCTGTGGTTTCACCCCCAACCCCGAAGATCCCCTGGACAAACGCACAGCGTGACTCGACTACCACACCTTGAGTGGGGGTCACTTCAACAATCGTACCGTCGATATAAGCGGACAATCGAATCACTTCAGGCGGCTCACGGAGGAAGACTTGGCCAGTAACGTATGAGATGTTCTCAATTGTACCGGTGATTGGTGCACGGACTTGTGTCTTGAACCATTTAATCAACGGTGCGTTTTCGGCAAAGACCTCATCCTTTGTGACCATCTCACCTTCACGCTTACGGAAATAGGTGAAAATCTCATGGGGAGCAACACTCAGCTTATTGGCGACGTTGACCGGGTACACTTTCCCCGGTAGTGCCGTCTGGGCGACTGTGGTGGTCGCCGTTACTTGCTCACCCGCGGCTACCAGGACCTCACCTGGGATCGGTAAGACCCGTCGTTTCCTGATGATCGTGTCTGGAGTGACACGCAGCCCTGGAGTGTAGGAGTGAGCCATAATTTTGCTTCAATTAAGAGTGAAGAATTATGAATGAAGAATTATGAATAAAGAAGACCACGGATTGACTCAGCGGGACCCTTTTGATCATTCTTCACTCTTCACTCTTCACTCTTCACTCTTCACTATCCTCGCGGATATAACTCCACTGCGTCTGCCCACGTCTGAAGCTGTTGTACACGCGCAGGCTCATCCGCAGCAATCGTGATGGGTCGTCCACGTCCGTCGAGAAGCAATCCCACAATCCCGCCTTTTACTTTCCCCGTGACTTTCTTGCCTTTCCCGGCACCAAAATCAAAGCTTCGCATCGGTGTAAGTTCGATCTCCACGTCTTGGTTTGTCTCTAGAGGAAGAAGTCGGATCTCACCAACCGATAGTGTTCCCTCAACGATTCGCTCATCGGAGAGAAACAGACGATAAGAGAAGCACGAGTCACCAGGTTTGCCGGTTCCTTTGGGCGCGACACAGGTACCTAGCGGAACGAGACAGTCTTTAACGAATACCTCGGTTGCGGCTGGTTCGTTGATCGTCGAGAGCACTCCAAGATGCGGCATCATGAAAATGCTGTCGACCGCCAATTGCGTAATGCCGAGCGGCTCGTAGGCATCCACCATCACAATCATCGATTGCACACGGCGGGGAGCATGGGAGAGAATCCCACCGCTACCAATGATCAAATCCAGAGCGGACATATCGATCAGACTTTGGCCGGACGCGCTTTGCTCAAAGGCATCAGAAACCGAGCGTTCCTGTTGTACACCTTTGAGACCAACTGCTAACTTTTTGTGCTGGTCAAGTGCGAGACGTAAGGCTTCACGCGCAATAGCTTGTTCGACTTGCAAGTCGTCAATGGTCTGTGGAATCGTCGTCGGGCGAATCATCTTGTTCTTGATCTGGTTGCGTAAGCTTTGTTCTTCAAAAGCAAACGGTAGCCAGCGACGAATGTTCTCGAGTCCCGCCTCAGCAACAACGTTGGACACGCTGTAACTCATACCGAGGTTGGCACTAACAGTGCGGTTGAATACACCATCAAAAACTGAAAATACATCGGTTGTCGCGCCACCAATGTCCACACCAATGACGTTCAGATTCTCCCGTTTGGCTAACGTTTCGATAATCATGCCAACCGCCGCCGGGGTTGGAATAATCGGCGCACCTGTCCAGGAGATCAACTTCTTGTAGCCTGGAGCCTGGGCCATTACGTGCTGAAGAAATAAGTCGTGAATCTTGTGCCGTGCGGGCATGAGGTTTTCTTGTTCGAGGACTGGGCGGATGTTGTCAGTGATGGATAAGGCGGTCTTGTCTCCTAAAATCTCCTGCACTTGTGCACGCGCGTCTTTATTGCCCGCGTAAATAATAGGCAATTGATAACCGATGCCGAGGCGCGGTCGTGGATCGGCAGCGGCAATATATTCGGCAATCTCTACGACGTGTGAGACTGTTCCGCCGTCTGTTCCACCAGCGAGTAGGAGCATATCCGGACGGAGATGACGAATACGTTCGATCTTTTCGTAGCTGGGTCGCCCATCGTTAACTGCAAGCGCATCCATCACTATCGCGCCTGCACCAAGGGCGCAGCGTTGGGCACTCTCAACACTCATGGATTTGACAACACCCGCAACCATGACTTGTAAGCCACCTCCAGCGCTACTGGTCGAGATGTAAATATCGACGCCAATCGCTCCATCCGCTGGAGTGATGATCCGTTCACCATCGAGAATGTTGCGACCAGAAAGCTCTTCGACTTCTTGAATCGCATTGAGGACACCACGAGTGATATCTTCAAATGGTGCTTCGACGGTCGTCGGTGCTTCACCACGATGGGTCTGACGGTATTCGCCCCCTAATTTCTGAATGAGAATGGCCTTCGTCGTAGTGCTGCCACAGTCCGTAGCAAGAATAACGCGTAGATCTTGAGGATTCATGCGAGGGTATGTACCTGTTCCTGAATCAGTATACTCAGCCGCTCAATACTGTCGCGTCGTTCGAGGACCTTAGCCAATCGTTCTAATTCTACTGCGTCACAGACAAGATCCAGAAAGGGCTTCAAACCATGTACAACCTGGCTCCCAATGAAATGTAGTGGTCCTAGCGACTCCAGAAACAAAAGCGTAGGAAGAGTCATTTCTCGCCGTCCAATAGCATGCGCGACTTTTTCCAAAAAGGCCATTTCCTCCGGCGTGAAGGGCTGATCAAGCGGGGTCAACGCGAACGCATGGGCGAAGGTCTTGTGGAAATTTTTCCATCTATTCACGCCGCTCCCTATCTCAGATTTGTTTTCTATGAGCAAGGCCGCTCCAAATAAGGTGCAGCGCGGGTGTACAGAATTATTATCAGGTTGGGGGATAGAGGAAGCAGCTTGTCGAATGTGAATCGGATATCGAGAGAGGCTGAGGATACTGTTCTTGGCAGCGCGGCATGACATGTACGCAACGTGGATGAAAATAGCAGCCTGAAGGAGGATTAACTGGCGAAGGAATATCCCCGATTAGATGAATTTTTTCTATCCTGGTTTGCGGGTCGATTCTAGGCACCGCGGAAAGTAACGCTTGCGTGTATGGATGACGCGGATTACTGAAGACTTCTTCAGTAGTGCCGTACTCAACAATGCGCCCGAGGTACATGACTGCCACTTCATCAGCGAGATATTCGACGACTCCCAAGTTATGGGTAATGAAAAGATAGGTCAGTCCAAGATCGGCTTGAAGTTTTTCTAGCAAATTCACAATTTGAGCCTGTACCGACACATCGAGGGCGCTGGTAGCCTCGTCGCAGACAATAAAGTCAGGCTCAACAGCGAGGCAACGGGCGATACCAATACGTTGTCGTTGGCCGCCGGAAAACTCGTGCGGGTAGCGATAAATCACATCAGGATCAAGGCCAACCTGAGCGAGGATTTCTTTGGCGCGGCGCTCACGGTCGAGCCGATTGTGGCCGATACCATGCGCAGCCATCCCTTCCATGACAATCTCTCCTACCATCATGCGCGGATTCAGCGATGAATAGGGATCTTGAAAAATCACCTGGAGGCGACGGCGATAGGGATGGAGGGCGGTGCGGTCGAGCGTCGTCAAGTCTTGCCCAGCAAAAAGCACCCGACCTGCTGTTGGACGAATAAGCTGCAAGAGCGCTCTGCCTAGTGTTGTCTTGCCACAACCTGACTCCCCAACCACAGCAAGGGTTTGTCCTTTACGGATCTCCAAGTCGATTCCATCCACAGCTTTGACATAACCAACTGTTTTTTTCAAAACTCCCTTGCGAATCGGAAAGTGAACTTTGATACCTTCTAATCGGATCAACGGAGCCGAGTCTGCTTGATCAAGCAATCGAGGACGTGGAGGCGGCGGGGTGCGAACCTCCACCGGTACGACCTTTCGTCCTTGCCGTGGTTCGTCGTATAGCAAGCAGGCTGCCGAGTGCCCATCTTCAATAGGCAATAACGTTGGATCGACTGAGCGACAAGCTTCCTGTACCATGTGGCACCGCGCAGCGAAGCGGCATCCCGACGGGTAGCGATGCGGTGCAGGCACCTGCCCTTCAATCGTTTGTAAGGCGTGGTTGCGCTGCTCGACCGACGGTAGGGACTGCAAGAGTTTCACCGTATATGGATGCGCAGAGTTGAAGAGCACTTGCGATCGTGACGCCATTTCAATAATACGCCCGGCGTACATGACGCCCACACGATGGGCTGTCTCCGCGACGATCCCAAGATCGTGCGTGATGAGCAAAATCGCGGTTCCCTTTTTCTGTTGTAGCTCTTTCATCAACTGAAGAATCTGGGCCTGAATAGTGACGTCGAGTGCGGTTGTGGGCTCATCGGCAATAAGGAGCTTGGGCTCACACGCGAGAGCAATAGCAATCATCACTCGTTGTTTCATTCCACCCGAGAGTTGATGCGGATATTCATGAACGCGCTGCTCCGGGTCGGGGAGGTGCACTTGCTCTAGCAGGGCAATGGCTTTCTTCTGAGCTTCAGAACGGCTGAGGGCCTGATGGTACACAAGTGGTTCCACGACCTGGAAGCCGACAGTGAGCACCGGATTGAGCGAAGTCATGGGCTCCTGGAAAATCATTGATATCGCACTCCCTCGCAGCTTCCGCTTTTCTGTTTCCGAGAGTCGCAGGATGTCTCGACCCTGGAACTCGATCGACCCACCAGCATAATAGCCCGCCGGTTGCGGAACAAGCTGCATAATAGAGAGGGCAGTGACACTCTTTCCTGACCCAGACTCTCCGACGAGTGCGACAGTTTCGCCTTCCGCAACATCGAAGGAGACGCCGTCGACTGCTCGAGCAGCGCCTGCTTTAGTATGAAAATATGTCTTGAGATCTCGCACTCGCAGCAGCATAGATTCACCGGGTTCGGAGGCGCGGGTCGAGGGCATCGCGCACGGCATCACCAAACAGGTTCGCAGGCAGCACTAAGCCAAGCATAAAAACAAAGGCCGCAAACAGGTTCCACCATACAACTGGATCACGCGCCAGCTCCAAGCGGGCTTGGTTGATCATATTCCCCCACGAGTGCATGGACGGATCAACGCCGATGCCCACATACGCCAACACCGCTTCGGCGAGAACAAGCCCACTAAACCGCAAGACAATCGAGATCAGGACAATGTGCAGAACGTTGGGGATCAAGTGTTGTAGCATAATGCGGAGCCGGCTGACACCAAAGGCATCGGCGGCCTGGACATATTCCACCTCGCGCAGCTTCAGGACTTCGGCCCGCAACAATCGACACAAACCAGTCCAAGACGTAATGCCCATAATCACACATAGATAGACAAGGCGTTTATCCGCCGAGATGATTGTTTCTTCTTCAGTAAGTCCGACTTGGAAGATCAACATAGCAGCGGCAATGAGCAAGATCTCCGGAATCGAGTCTAACGTGGAATACACATACTGAATCACGTCATCTACCCACCCACCGAAGTAGCCAGCAAGAACACCACACAGAATTGCAAACGGAGTCACAATAAGTGTTGTCAATGTACCGATGATAAGTCCTGTACGTACACTCTTGAGTGCGATGTAGAAAACATCACGCCCGGTCTTGTCAGTACCTAAGATGTGATACCATTGACTGAGTACCGAGGCTTCAGCGGCCATCACCGCGATGAACAGCAAAAATATCCCAGCCCAAAAGTGCTTCCCTATGCTCCACGCGATCAGGAACAACACTGCGCCGCTTACGAGTCCCCACGCGAGACCAAGGAAGAGCTTTGCGGTGACGTCGCCTCGTCGGGCAGTCGGGTCTTGTAAATGGCTCCCAGCATATTGCAATCGAGGATACTCGCGGACCTGTCGGCCATCCGAGAGCACGACGGTCTCTTTAGAGAAGAGGTGGGTCGCAAACGGCGCAGAATAGGTTTTCTCTCCTCGTTCAATCAATGGCTGGCAGAGCGCATCCAGAACGCTCTGAATACTTCCGCCACTAGAACTATCTGCTGAAAGAGCGCGAAAGTGGAGAGTGTCGAGAAAGCCGATAGTACCGTAGCAACAGAGAATGCCAAAGCAGACCAAGGCGATACGATTGGTTGCGACCTGGCGTAATGCTCCTCGCCAATCCTCACGGCGGAGCGCGAACCCAAACCACAGGCCACCACCTAGTAGGAGAAAATAAATCAGGAGGTCGCTCCACAGAAGCACGGGCTGAAAACCGAGGCTCGTCCACACGCTTTGCAGCATCCCGTTCACGCCTACTCCAACCGCACCCGCGGGTCGACTAACGTGTAACTGATGTCTGTCAACAATAGACCCACGACGTAGAGAAATGATCCGAGCGACACCATTGCCTGCACCACCGCAAAGTCCTGACGCTGAATGGCGTCAATCATAAACGACCCCATGCCGGGGATGGAAAAAAACGATTCCAGCAACAAACTCCCTGTGAACAAAAACGGCAGCGAAACCACGAGGCCGGTAAGAATTGGGATCATCGCATTCTTCAGCGTATGAACAAACAACACCACACGCTCCGGCAGTCCTTTTGCCCGTGCGGTGCGTACGTAGTCTTTATTGATTTCTTCGAGGAAGATAGTGCGATGAAAACGGACACTACTACCGAGTCCGGACACGACGGCGATTACAATCGGCAGGGCGATAAATTTCAGGGCGTGCAGTCCGTAGTCAAATCCAGAAATTGGCACCAATCGTAAGTCCTTGGCGAAAACCGCTTGTCCGCCAATGATGTAGAAGAGTCCTGAGATTGACATCAAGAGAACACAGACTATGACTCCCCAATAGTCGAGATAAGTCCCGCGATAGACGGCGAGGAACATGGAAAAAAAGATGTCGATGAATAACCCAAGTAGCAACACCGGAATTGAGATACTCAAGCTCGGCCCGATACGGCGAAAAACCTCTTTCCCGATATCTTTTCCGTCATCTGATTTTCCATACTGAAAAAAGAGCATCCGCAAAGAGCGCTGGAAGAAAATGGTTTGCGTGAAACGAGACACGAACGAGATGGGTCCTTGGTATTCCAATACGGCTCGTTGAGTTGGGGTTGGCGTGTCTACGGCAAATACAATGGTCAGTGACGGTGGCGTTGTCTCTGGCGTTTTTCCTGGCACGATGCGGAACGAGAATCGCCGTGTGGTCGTGTTGGTGGGAAGGGTGAACTTTCCATCGGCATCGAAACCCGCGGGTAACACAAACCGTTCCGGTGGGCTGCTTTGTAAGCGAATGGAGCGTTGCTGCTCTCCTTTCTGCACTGGCGGTGTTTCCACTGCGAGGGCGTAATTGCCAGTGCCCGCAGTCAGCAACGTGGCAGTGTTCTCAGTTTTGGCTGCGACGACTGAGCCGAGTCGGCGCCAGCCCGCATTATAGAAATAGGGTAGAGCTAAGGAGTGTTCACGTTTCCATTGGTCAATCTGTTCTGGCGTGACACGCTTTTGTCCGAGGTGCGTGCGGGCCATGTTGTCTGGTGAATTAACGAAAAAAAACAAGAGAAAAACGAGAATATTGACGCCGAGCAGAATCGGAATCGCGTACAGGCAGCGGCGGATAATATACGCGATCATACTCGTGTCACTCCGCGTTCGCGCCGGTAGAGCGAAATCGTTGCCGGAATAGCGCTGACGATAGCGACCGCCAACGCGATCCACAGGGGGGTAGTAACAGGTTGATTCCACGCGACACGCTGTGCGTCGCGCTCTGCAGTTTCTATCCGTTTGTATTTGAGTGTATTGCGGCCAAAGGCCATCGGTTTCGCGTTATGATACCACGAGTGATACAAGCCGAACCCGACTGGGTGATGGCCCCAGGCCCACGGCGCGTCCTCACGAGCGATAGTAACCATCTCATGAATCAAGGCGGCGCGCTGCGGAGAGTTGGCCATGTTTTCGACCTGACGAAACAAGGCATCGAAGCGCGGATTTTCGTAGTTCGCGGCGTTTTCCCCTTGCGCTTTCACTTTGCCATTCGGGCCGTAGAGGAGAAAGAGGAAATTCTCCGGGTCGGGATAATCAGCATTCCATCCCCACTCGAGGATTTGAAAATTCCCTTTGAGCACCTTTTCCTGGAAGCGGTTGTAGTCCGTCGCACGGATCTGCAGTTGAATATCGAGGGCAGCAAACTGCTTCCGCAACCAATCGAGTTGCGGAGCTGCGGCTGCCCCAACGGCAGCAGTGTCGAAGAATAGCACCAGTGGTTTACCGCTGGGGTCCTTGCCTCCTGGATATCCAGCCTCAGCGAGAAGCTGTTTCGCTTGTTCCAGGCTTTTACGACGAGGACGTTGCATCTGATCGTCCCACTCGTAGACGATGGGATTGATTCCCTCCTTCCCTTCTTGGTGTCCAAAGATGCTCGGAGGGATTGGTCCTTGGGCGGCAATGCCACGTCCGTTGGCAAAGATCTGCAGGAATTCCTCTTGGTTCAAAACGATGGAGATCGCTTGGCGCAATTTCCGTTTCTTTTCGTCATAACTACCGACGACCTCGTCGAGCATGTTGAATGCATAGTAACGGGTCGATGGCGATGGCGCCGTCAACAGGCGTACTTGCTTTTCCTTGAGAGCAGCAGTCAGTTCAACCTCACCAGTTGTGGTGATCTGCACGGCTTGATCGAACACATCAGAGCTAATACCTGAATTGTCATAGTAGCCCTGCAAAAACTTATTCCATTGTGAAATTCCTTCTTTCTCTAGGACAAAGATCGCTTCTTCGAGGAAGGGAAGACGTTTACCACGATCAGCCAACAGACCAAGAGCTTCATCCGCTGGCTCACCTTCATCAGGATAGGTTTCTCCACGAAAATTGGGGTTGCGACGGAGCACCATGCGGAAGTTTGGTTGGTTCACTGCCAGTGTAAACGGACCCGTACCAACCGGGAAACGATCGAAGGTGATATTTTGTGCGTGTGCTGCGGTCTGCGTATAGAAGCGATCAACTTCCCACGGCACAGGCGCAAAAAACGACATCGCTAACCAATAGATGAACTGGGGATACTTCTTCTTGAGGGTAATACGAAATGTCAGTGGGTCGACGATTTGCGCGCCAGGAAGATCAAATTGCCGCAAGTCGAGAGAGATGGGATTGAGACGTTCGTCTGCTTCTTGGTTATAAAACGCGCCCGCGGCTTGGCGACGTTCCGCCCGAATACGAGTAATTTCGCTTGCCAACAAATCATGAAACTCACCAAAGCCTTCGATGTAATTGCTCAGCAGTGGAGCGATGGGACAGTCGAGTAAGGGATGCGCAAGGCGTTTGATCTCGTAGACATAGTCTTCTGCCCGCAACTCACGGGTGCCGGTCTCGGCTAAGTCGTTCGGGTGTTCGATCTCCGGGAAAGAATCTCCTGGTTGCAAGTGCCAGCGATACTTTCCCTCTTTGGTCTGAGCGAACGCAGGATGATCTTGATAGTGAATGCCGGGACGAAGAGCAATTTCATAGACAGCTTTAGCCACAGTTTCTGCTGGTGCATCTGCTGGAAGAAGGTTGCCAGCACTACCGTACAGCTTGGCTTCGGGGACAGTTGTCGCGGTGAGAGAAGTGAGGACGTACGGGCGCTTGAGGAAGTGATACTGTACGACCGTTTCGTAGATTTGATTCATGAACTCGGCCTCATCTTCCGAGTAGGCGCGAGCGGGGTCTAAATGTTTCGGTTCGCCAGTAAAGGTATCGTAATAAATGTTGCGGCCAGTTTCGTTTGGGCGATATGGATTGTTGGTACAACTAGTGAGAAACACAACGAATACGAGAAGGACGAAGAGCTGGAGGCTTGCCCTTTGCCGGAACGTGGCTGTTAGTGTCTGCGAACGATGACAACGCATTGATTGTTTCTGTGTATCGTAAACTGCTACCTTTCTCATAGTAAAATGTAGAAAGTACCTGCTTCAGCCGGACATGGTTTCATTGAGACCGGAACCTCAATCAGCGCCTTCCCGTCCACAGGCGTTACGCGGAGATAGCCATCCCCCGCGAGAAGGCGTGTGCCTTCCAACTCGATATTCTTCGACGCGTTCGCGTCGCGATCATGGAGGGTTCCACACCCGCCACAGGTCCATGTGCGGTCACTGAGGGTGAGCCGTTCGTTCTTCCCTCTGCAAACACAACACAGTTTCGATGACGGATAGAAGCGGTTAACCTTCTGAAGTACGCTGCCCTTCCACTCCGTCTTGGAGGTCAGTTGTCGGACCGCCTCTCCAATTCCTGCATCATGGAACGACTTCGCTAACCGGGTACGACACAATCCCGCAAGGTTCAAATCCTCAATGCAGATTGTACCGAAGGACGTAACAATCCTTGTCGTGAACTTATGCAGGAAGTCTTGTCGTTGGCAGCGAATCCGTTCATGAGCAATCGCGACTTTCTGCTTCCACTTGGCGCGATTATTCGAGCCTTTCTGCTTACGCGCTAAGCCTCGCTGTAATCCTCGCAAGCGCCGCTCTGCACGTCGAAAGTAACCTTGGGTTTCGATTACTTCACCTGTTGAGAGCGTCGCGAAGGATTTAAGCCCGAAGTCGATACCGATACTGCCGGACGGTACCTCAAGAACTTCTGGTTCTACTTCCACGGTCACTGTCAGATACCAATGCTCGGCACGTTCGGTTACGCGTCCTGACAGAATCTTTCCCGTGAACCGGAGCGACTCAGTCATGTTGACCTTGCCTAGCTTCGGCATACGAACGGTGTGGTCCCTGACGCTGAACTTATCATTGGCTAAGCCGAAGCCACCAATCCGCTTGGAACGCTTGCGGAAGCTGGGGAATTTACACTTCCGATTCTTTGGCTTGCTCTTGTAGTACGTACCGATGGAACGTCTGAGGTCGGCAATCGCTTCTTCGGCTGCACACTTCGTTACCTCTCTGACGAAAGGGAATTCCGTCTGGCTCTGAGACCGGAAGTCTTTCTTGAGTTGGTTCCAATCTGCCTTTTGGCCTTCAGATTTGAGCCGTTTGTACTCTGCTAGCCCCCAATTATAAGAAAATCGTGCCACACCAGAGGCGCGGAGAAAATACTGCTCCTGCTCTGGCGTAGGGTTCAATCGAATCTTATGCGCTTTGGTCAGCATGGAGTGCTTTCTCTAGCGTCTTTTGGTAATTCCGTAGGCCAGACAATCGACTACTGAAACAGTGAGTAATCGTCATGAGATCTTCGACCATTTCTCGTTCTGGACTGAGGCTCTCCGTGTTCATCACTGAGAGCTGGCACTCTTGCGACGCGCAGAGATGCCTGAGCAGGTCAAAGCCAAATCGCGCGAGTCTATCTTTATGGGCAATCACGATATGGACTACGTTTGCTGATACGATCTGGTCTATCAGCTTGAGAAACTTGGGGCGTTTGAAGTTGAGGCCGCCTCCGATTTCTTCAACCCATTCATCTACAGCCAGCCCCTGGGCGGCGCAGAATTCTTCCAATCGTACCCGTTGGTTTTTGAGGTCCGGCTTTTGCGCTTGACTTGATACCCGCATGTACACAATCGTCTTTCGCTCCTTCGTCACGTGCGCTTCATGCCGGTAGTTCCGGATCTGCTCTTCGGTGTAATACCGCCGGTTGTTTGGTGACCGAAAGGCCAGAAGCTTCCCGTCGCGATCCCATTGCTGCACCGTTCGTACGGAGACCCCTAACTGCTTTGCCGCCTTACCTGTCGAATATGTAGACATGTTTACTGCATATTACCATATTTCACTATATAATCAAGAGCTAGCTATGGCTCCGGCGGGCGGGCAATCCCGTTCTCCGAGAGAACGTCATTCCCGCACAGGCGGGAATCCAGTATATGAAACGTAACTCTTTCCTGAGGAGGGGTGAGGAATGGCGAATGAATACGACATCATCATCATCGGTGGCGGTGCAGCGGGACTCACTGCCGGACTCTACGCCGCGCGAGATCGTTGTAAGGCATTAGTGCTTGAGCGCTTCTCCGCTGGCGGTCAAGTGTTGAATTGTGAACATATCGAAAACTATCCTGGTTTTCCGGATGGTATCGCAGGCTACTCGCTTGGACCAATGTTGCAGCAACAAGCAACGAATATGGGTGTCGAGATGAAGCTAGCAGAAGTGCAAAGCCTGCGTCTCGACGGCAACACGAAGATCCTCCAGACCGACGATGGTGAATTTCGTACCAAAGCTTTGATCGTTGCCTGTGGCTCGAGTTTCACCAAGCTCGGCATTCCAGGAGAAGAAGAGTTGGTAGGGAAAGGAGTCTCGCACTGCGCGTCATGTGACGGCTCGTTTTTTATGAATGAACCTGTTGCAATCATTGGTGGCGGTGATGCGGCATTAGACGAAGGCATTCATCTTACGCAGTATGTGTCACAGGTGACAGTGATCCATCGCCGTGACCAGTTGCGTGCCTGTTCGATGTTACAGGAACGCGCTCGGGCCAACGAGAAATTGCAATTTCGTTGGAATACTGTTGTCCGCGCGATTGAAGGGGATGGCGGAGTCCAGCGCCTGCAGCTTGAAGACGTCAAGACTGGCGAGCGATCGCAATTGGACGTCACCGGAGCATTTATTTTTGCCGGCCTGACGCCGAACACCGAGTTTCTCAAGGACACTGTGTCTATCAACGAAAATGGACAGGTTGTGACTGACCTCTGGATGCGTACCTCTGTCCCGGGCATCTTTGCGGCAGGTGACGTGCGCGCCGACTCTTCACGGCAACTGATCTCTGCGGCTGGTGATGGAGCAACGGCTGCGTTAGCGGCAGTTCGGTATGTGCGGACGGAGGAGTGGGAGAGGTGATCTGTAGTCGTTAGGGGCAACAGAAAGTTAGCTGCTGACCCATAGTGCTTCGCCACGTTTTGCCGTTGGCAACACCTCCAGCAGCTTGGGCACCAAGGGACGTAAATCTTGTAAGCGATTGCTCCGTGCACGCAGGACGATGACTGCGATGCTGTGACGTGGAAGGTGCTGTTGAAATGACAAATTGCGATCGACGGTGACGAAAACATCGAATTATTTTTCGGCAAGCATCAGTAACTCACCGTTCTTAATGGTTGCCCATCCCATTTGCGGAACGGTCTTGACCTCATGCCCACCAGTGATTTCTTTGGTCAGCCGACGGTCGAGGCATTCGTCAAGCAGTATTTTCACAGGGCAGCCGCCACCACACGGTCTTTGGCTTCTTTTAGAAACGCCACGACTTGCTCGCGGCTGACTGTTGGAAACCCCTCCAGAAAGTCATCTATGGTTTCGCCGCCCTCAAGATAGTCCAGCAAGGTTTGCACTGGCACGCGAGTTCCAGCGAACACAGGGGTTCCTCCCATCACGTCAAGAGAGCAGGTAATAAGCGACTTAGGCATAGAAGGAACGTACTCCCGAATTGACGGGGCGATCAAGAGCAGCAGCTAACGTGTTTCCGGGTATCGGTTGCCACCTAAATCGGGACCTCTCTATTTCTCCAAAACTGTATGAGGGCGTACATTAAACGTGGGTCGTGGCTTCATAGAAGACAAACTCAATCTCGCCCAGTCGCACGCGCCATCCACCTTTGAGCAGGTTCTCGGTAATTCGCCGGCCATTCACATACGTACCAGTGGAACTCTGGAGGTCAATGAGAATGTACCCCTGTTTGCGCCATTGTATCCGCGCATGTTGGGTCGCAATAGAAGGATGGCGCAGAATGACGTCACATCCTGTGCCTGAACCAAGTACCATGTCATCATGGATGAGCGCGACTTCCTGCGGGAGTACATTGCTTACAGTCTGACACACGAAACGAGCGTAAGGGACTGGCCGTGATGCTGCTATCGGTGTGGGTGGAGGTGAGCCCTGTTTAGGGATAGTAAGCAGAGTACCTTCCGTTTCAGTCGGCAGACTACTGAGCCGCACACGTGAAAGAATAAGCAATCCAAACATCGCTAGCAGCGGGACGATAAAGTTCCATTTTTGGTAGGTCCCTGTCCTGACACTCACAGATGAGCTTCCTATATTGCCTTCAGCCGTTTGTTGGACGATGAAAGGTGCCCAGAGTTTGACAGGTGCTAACGGCTCTCCAATCGAGGCTTTGGTCTGTTCTCGTAGGCTGGCAATGGTCTGTAACTGGGCTTCACGCAGCGCTACTGCGGGAGTTTTGCCGCTGCCATAGCCTTGATAGAAGGCTTTCATCTGCTCTAGCGTGATTTTATCGTTGGCGGCCCAGAGGCTCATCACTAAGTTCTTTGCTCCAGCCAAGACAAACGCCCGCCGCAATCCATAGACCCCTTCGCCGACTTGTACATCGCCTAGCCCAGTCTCACAGGCAGAGAGCACGACCAGATCTGTGCCGTACAGATTCATACCAGTCACTTCCAGTGCGGTAAGGATGCCATCGTCCCCAGTCTTGATGTCTTTGGCATGATTTGCGCCAGCTAACGCTAGGCCAGACCGCACGAGGGGGTTGACATGCTGCTGAGTGACCGAGGGCTTTCCAGAGGAAAGAACTTTGATCCCACCTTTCCCTCGCTCTACATTGTTGACAAGTAATGAGGATGATATCCGAGCATCAGGCGGAAAAGTGTCTTCATTTTTGAGAAAGAAACCATGAGTTGCCAAGTGTAGAACCTTGGGAGACTTTGCCGAGCGGACCGCTGATTCAGTGGCCTCTCTTCCTTGCAAAACTTGCTGCGTACCGGTGAGCAATGAAGGAATCACATGTGCTTCTGCCGCGGTGCCTGGCAACGGGTCGAAGTGTTCTCCATAGTCACTTGCGCGCACCGCGCTTTCAGACACGGCCGTCGCCTGGAGTATCTCTTGATCATCGAACGCTGGATTCGCCACTAGCAGCAGATCTACAGTTGCGGCCCCTTCTCTTCCAGTTTGTAGCAAATCTCGTCCGCTCGACACATAGGAGACGGTCGTCTTCTCGATAAGGTAGTATCCATCAGGAGTACGCAACGCAGCGAAGGGAACCTTACTAAGTTCGCCATCGGGGCTCACAATGAGTTTTTTACGCGATCCTAACGCAGCTTCCAAAGGATGGAGAAGCAAAGCGTACAGTTGTGCGAGTTGGGTATCAACCTGATGGGCGTATGTCTGGAGGTCTCTCCGAAATTCTGGGTTCTCGATGGCGGCCAAGGATTCGCTCAGTTTCGTGTCAATTGTCTCGGCTTCTCCAAGATTTATCAGGGTTACTTGGTTATCCGCTGTCAACGTGAAGGCGATATAGCGGTCGGCAGTCGCCCATCTTCTATTCTCCTCATCCCAATCTTGGATACGCACGAATTCAACCAAAGTGCCTTCTCTGGGTAGAGCCTCTGCCAGCCGCTGTGCCGTCACTTCCTGCTGACTGAGTTCTTGGGCCGCCAGCCCGTTATGCTGTGCGAGAAATTCCTCCTCCTGGGTGATGGCTGCACGGAGTTTGTCCACTGCTTGTTCATATTCTGTAGGGCTTTGCTTCCCAGGGCCACTGAGGAGCAAGTGGGAAAGGGTGCTGCGGTTTTGCGTCAATCGCTGCCACGCCGCTAATACTTCGTTCCCGGAGTTTTCTGCGAGTATTCTTTGTTCGCGGGTCTGCGTGTCGAGAACAATGCCCTTGCGTCGCAGAACAAACTCCAGCCCTAAACGAATGGCAGAGGCATCCGTCGAGAAGTGCTGAGCAATGAGAGAGAGGGCAATCATATACGATTCTTGGGACTGTTCTGCAAAGAGGAGTTTTTCATCTTCAGTGGCTGACACAAAGACACGGGCAAAGGATCGATCTTGAGCTGCCAGGCCGCGTTCAAAGTAATAAAGAGCTTTTTCGTAATTTTGCACAACCCAGTATTTTATTGCCAACTGGTTAAAGAGCTTGGCAAGAACAGGATGGTTAGGGCCATGGGATTTTTCTAATTGCTCTACGCTAAACACATTGTGTTCGATTCTCTGGTTCAGCGAACTTTTGTCCCTAGGGAAACGGGTATCGAGGAATTCGACCATATCGAAGCTTGAAAGAGGAGAATCCATCGTGATAGAAGCAGAATCCCCAACAAGCGAACTAAATGACGATTCCTGTTCGGAACCAAATATCTTACTGTTCAGAAGAAAACGGGCTGCGGTCTGACATCTTTCACTTGCCCCCTCTGTATCTCCCATGAACTTCATGCGAAAATTTGCGAGTCTGATATGAGCCGCAGTTGAATCGAAACCCTGGATATCGTCTTTATATCTTTCCAGACGTATCAAGGCTTGCTGTAGCGTTTTCACTGCATGTGACGCATCCCCTAGGCGGCTATACACATCTGCCAAGAGAACAAGCGCGCCTGCAGTATACGGATGTTGCTTACCCAGTGCCTTCTCTCGGATTGTTACCACCTGCTGGTAGAAGAGGAGAGCCTTACTGTAGTTCTTCATCGCAACGCAAAGCTTCGCTAAATTACTGAGAGCGTTAGCGGTACCGGGATTTGGGGGTCCTAAAACCTTCTCTTGAATTCTTACGACTCTTTCGCCTAATCGGGCCGCCTTGGCATAGTACCCCTGCTGGGCGAGCTGGTTCATTTCTCTGCTTAGTTGGTCCGCTAGTTGCTCCGCTTCTTCCCAGTTGCTTGTATCTCCTTCCTCTGCCATTTCAGTCTCCGGTTTCTGATCAGCGAAATTTCGCAGCTCTTGTAACGCTTGCTTTATCTGGTCAGGAAGCTCAGTCTCGGGTTTTTGCGTTGGTGGGATAAAAGTTGTATCCAGCAAAGCCAGAATCTCATGATTGAGAGTTTCTTCTGTGGTGGCACTAAAACCTTGAAATCGTTGCTTCAGTTCTCCTTGTGGGGAGAAAAGAAAGCTGGTGAATTCGTCATCAATCCCATAGGAATTACCAACTGCGTCAGTGCTGTCTCGTCCGACGGGATAAGGAATACTACACTTCTGAATAAATTCGTTCACTAAGTTTTCATTACCCCCTGTTGATACACCGAGCACAACGAAACCTCGGTTTTGGTACTGATTGTACAGTCGAACTAACGCAGGAATTTTGGTAACACACGACGTACACCAGGTTGCCCAGTAGTTCACTAGTACCACCTTGCCTTGATAGTCAGAGAGCGTCACCTGCTTACCGTCCATAGTCGTCATAGTGAAATCGTACTCGCCATAGGGAGAAGAAATTTGCGCTTGCGCCACAGTACCGGTAAGAGGGGTTCCTGACGGCAGGGCAGACAAAAAGAGAATAGTGAGCAGAACGGTTTTCAGACTAACGTGCATAGGATTCTGTCGTTCAAGATTACGGCTTCGCTCCAGAGAAAACGAATTCTACCTCGCCTAGTCGCACCGTCCATCCATCTTTAAGGAGGTTCTCGGTAATCCGTCGCCCGTTAACATACGTACCGGTCGCACTCTGGAGGTCGGTGAGAATGTACCCCTGTTTGCGCCATTGCACCCGTGCATGCCGGGAAGCAATCGAAGGATGACGTACAACGGCATCACATCCTGTTCCTGAGCCGATTACTGTATCATCATGGACGAGAGCAATCTCATGAGGGAGTCCGTTACCAGGTGGCTGACAGACAAAGCGGGCGTAGGGGACTGGCTGCTCCGCCGTCAAGACACGAGGTGGGGTCAAGGAAGTCGCCTCAGCGGGCACGACACTGATATGTACACGCGAGAGTACAAGCAACCCAATGAGGGCCAGCAGCGGGACGATCAGATTCCACCTCCCGTAGGCTATAGCAGGGGTCGGTTGTGACACCTTCAAAGCGACAGACTGGACCTGGGGAGTTGCTTGTGGCGGAACCGGTGAGTGGTGCAGAGTCTCAGCGCTTCGACGGCTCTCTTTGCTTTCCGGCTCGCTCTTTTCTGTAGTGGCGACCTCTTGTGGAGGTATCTTTTGAGGACCGTCAGGCGAACGGAGCAGAGCGACAATTTCTGGTCCCAGGACAGTTTCTGTTTGTTCACCGTAGCCACCTTGAATCCTTCGGATTAACTTCCCGTCGGGACCAAACAGAAAGATGGTGGGAATAGCAAAGACCTGATAGCGGTAATGAATCTCACCCGTGCTATCTTGTCCAATGGCATACGGGATATGAAACTGATCGATGAATTTTGTGACTTTGGCTTCTTCGCTACTTTTCATAATGCTAATAAGGACAAATCCTTGGTCTTTATATTTATTGTAGAGTTGGACCAGGCTTGGCGTCTCGGCGACGCACGGAGGACACCACGTCTCCCAAAAATTCACGAGCACGACTTTGCCGTGATAATCGGAGAGCCGCACCTGTTTTCCATCCACCGTGGTCAACGTAAAATCATAGTCGCCATAGCTGCTTGGAGACAGCTCGTGTTCCTTGGCGAAAACCGCTGAAACTCCCCCAAAACCATAGAGCAGAAGACACAGCGAGGTGTACAAGAGAAGCTCAGCCAACAGCGATACAGTCCGTCTGAGGTGCACGGGACATCCTTTCCGCTCAGGTTGTACGATGAGCTTCATAAAAGACGAACTCTACCGCACCGAGCCGCACGGTCCAACCATTTTTGAGTAGATTCTCCGTTATCCGTCGCCCATTGATATACGTACCGGTCGCACTCTGGAGGTCAGTGAGAATGTACCCTTGTTTGCGCCACTGTACTCGTACATGCCCAGCCGCAATCGAAGGGTGACGAAAAACCACATCACATCCTGTTCCTGAGCCGATTACTGTATCATCATGGATGAGCGCAATTTCGCGCGGGAGTCCGTTGCCGGGCTGCTGACAGACGAAACGAGCGTAGGGTACTGGCTGCTCCGACGTCAAGACACGAGGTAGGGTCAAGGAAGTCGCCTCAGCGGGCACGACACTGATATGCACACGCGAGAGTACAAACAACCCGATGAGGGCTAGCAATGGAACAATCAGATTCCACCGATGGTAGCCTGCTACGCCGTCTTGCTGTTCCACCCTTAGAGCCACGGGTTCAGGTTGCGGGGTTTCCTGCGCAACCCCTGCCGGGGTTATTGGAGCCTCCTCGACAGGAAGCTTCTCCATGCCGCCTTTGCCTCGCTCCTGGCCGTCGCCGAGCGTTTGGGCAGAGGTGTCGACATCGGGTGTAGTCGAGGAATCCGCTGCCGTTGTTCCCGCGCTTTTTTCTGCCGTCTGCTGAACGATGAAGGGTGCCCAGAGTTTGACGGGTGCAAGTGGCTCTCCAATCGAGGCCTTGGTCTGCTCTCGTAAACTGGCAATAGTCTGTAACTGCGCCTCGCGCAACGCTACTGCGGGGGTCTTTCCCTTACCATAACCTTGGTAGAATGCCTTCATCTGGTCAAGCGTGATTTTGTCATTCGCGGCCCACAGACTCATCACCAGATTCTTGGCTCCGGCCAAGACAAAGGCCCGTCTCAGCCCGTAGACGCCTTCGCCGACTTGCACCTCGCCTAGTCCCGTCTCACAGGCTGAGAG
>JAYVFX010000724.1:0-5723 GCA_043772795.1 Deltaproteobacteria bacterium | reverse complement strand
TGCTCGGCTGGCTCGTCGGTAATGGCGATTACCGGAATACCTTTCTCACGTTCGAATGCTACCACTTCAGGCAAAGAAGCTTTGCACGGTCCGCACCAGGTAGCCCAGAAAAACAGCAGGTAGGGTCCGCCACTTTCAAGTGCACTAGGGAGCGTACCACGATAGGGAATAAGCCCGCGCAGTGACGGCATCGTACTGCCGACTTTTGGTGGCCCTGGTAGCGATGGCCACTTGAGGGGATATGATTGGGGAGTGAGAGAAAGACGAAGTGTTTCATTCCCACGCAGAATCTGGAGTGCAGTAGGCGTGCCAATGGGCGCAGTCATGGTCCACTCACGTATCTGATAGGGTTCAGTGAAAGGAGCGTCCGGAGGTCCAAGAATAATATCGCCGGCCTCGATCCCAGCATGCTTGGCAGGCGAGTCAGGGTACACGGCTTGGATCAGGGTAGCACCGTTTTTCAGGCTGAACTTCGTACGCACGATGGCGCTCGCTTGTGTGAAACTCACTCCTAGATAGGCTGGGAGAACAGCTTCGGCGAGCTTGCGTTCTCCTTCATACGAGGGAAACTGCTCAGGCGGAACAGGCGTTCGCGTAGCGACATCGGTGACTCCCACAGTCAGTGTTTCACAGGCTTGAAGTTCGGCAAACGACTTCCGCTGGGCGGCCATCTCGTCGTGCGTCAGATACATCCGCCCCGCGATACTCGTCAGAATCGCGCGCATCCGTAACACCACACCAAGTCGGACTTGCATGCGATAATGTGCGTTACTGGCACTGCGAGATTTCTCTCGTAGGAGCTGCAATCGCGCCATAGTCGCGGCGTCACTGCGGGTAAAGTCTTCGAGATCCGTGAGCAGAAGAGAGACGAGCGTGCGCCGTTCCGTCTCTGCCAGTGATGACAGTGTTTTCTCATCCAGACGTTCCCGCCAGTGAGGTTTTTGAGCGAGGAACCGCTGGAGGTTTTCACCGGCAAGAGCATGTAGTGCCGATGCCCAGGCTTTACTGTACGTGGAAAAC
The DNA here is from genome assembly GCA_043772795.1 of Deltaproteobacteria bacterium. Taxonomy (GTDB): domain Bacteria; phylum Desulfobacterota; class Binatia; order Bin18; family Bin18; genus VGTJ01. Next base: position 4,703 of record JAYVFX010000724.1, on the reverse strand, counting down.
TGTTCACTCAGGTCCAGCAGTCGTTGTGCTTGCTCTTGCAACTCAGCGACAGAACGCGGGCTAAAATAGCCAAACGTCTGACCAATGCGATCGAGTAGCCGGAGTTCAGGTTCCCATGCACCTTTATCGCGCCAGGCACGGGTAAGGAGCTCATCGATAACGACATCGAGTTTCTCCCCACGTGCGCGAGCTACCTGTTCCAACTGCTTTTCCAGGTAGGCGTCAGAAGTCTTGAGAGGAACGTCGGGAGTCTGGTCAGTAACCAGGATGCCGTTGTGCGCCTCAGGCAGTGAGTAGCCGGCCGCCAAATGTTCGATGAAGGCAAACGAGTGACCAACATTGTCCTTATCGCGATTCTCCGGATAACACCCGTATGCCTGGCGGTCTGCAGTCGAGGAAAAGAATCCGCAAACCTTGCCTGTCGGTAGTTCCCCTGAGCTCCCTCCATATATGAGATTGGCAAAGGAACCAGAAAAGCATTGCGACATGAGGACAACGATTCGCACGTGACGATCAAGGCGGGTAAACAGCTCCCGCAGCTCGCTCACGGAGATGGTCTCTTGCTCTCCCCACAACGTGATCCGATTGTTGGTGAGATCTTCAGCGTTCTTCGTCCCGTGGTCAGTGACATAGAAGAGTAGCGTATCTCCGGGACGAAGGCGCTGAGCAGCGGCCTCGAACCAGCTCTGCAGTGCTGCACGAGTTGCCGGTTGGAGGGAAAATCCATCGATGGTGGAATTCTCAAAACGAATCTGCGGACGCAGTGGTCGTTCAAGCGGTGTTCCTTCAAGCAACCAGAACGCGGATTCCGCTTGTGTATCGCGCACGGCAAAGTCGGCTTGTGGCGCGGCACCATCGGCATTGAAAATAGTGATATCACTAGAAGAGATACCAGCACGGCGCACTATCTCGGTGAACTGCTTGATATGGCGGAAGTGTGAATAGTAGTTGATGCTGGGCTGACCGCCACCATTGAGGAGAACAACCTGGAGCCGCGGCGGGGAGTCTCCTGGTTCAGATGACGCGGCTAGTGGAGGAGCATCACAGGCTGCTCTTCCGGCAAAGACGACAGTCGTCAATAGCACAAGAAGTGCAGGTACAAGGTAGGCAGATTTGTTGCGGTAGAACATGCCGCTCTCCTGAGTCACCTTCGCCAAAAATACCAACGGGTGGACACGCAACCCGCATCCACCCGTCGGAGGCAACTCTCTTGTGTCAAGGCAAGAGATTATTTTAGGTCGGCAAGGGCGCCATCAATCGCGGCCTGAAATGCCGAGAATGCCTGCGCTCCGCTCAACCGCTGCACGACCTTTACCTTGCCATCTTTTCCTTCTGGTACCGCGAGGAAAAAGGCTGGTGTTCCGGTCACCCCCGCCTTCTGTCCTTCTCCGAGATCCTTCCGTACTGCTGCAGCGTAAGTTCCCTCATCGAGGCATTTCTTAAACCCGTCCTCATTGAGTCCTATGGCTTTGGCATGTCCAACTAGATCTTCGGGATTCAGCGCTTGCTGGTTGGTAAACAACTGCCCGTGCATCTCCCAATACTTCCCTTGGTCCTTGGCACAGCGGGTCGCTTCTGCCGCTTTGAAGGCGTTCTTGTGAATCGACTCCAACGGAAAATCAAACAGCGCGAATTGCACTTTCCCGCTGTCCACGTACTCTTTTTCGATCTGTGGCCACGTCTCACGGACGTGTCTTCCGCAGAACGGTCATTGATAATCCGTGAACTCGACCAGCATCAGCTTGGCGGTCTTTTTCCCCTTCATCTGGGCGCCGTTGAGATCGAATACGACATTCTGCGGCACCGCAGGCGCGCCGCCAGGTCCACCGGCTGGCCGGTTCTGGAGCAAGGTCTTGATCTCTTGCAGATCTTTTTGCAATGAGCGTTGGCCTTCCTTGATACCTTCGACGTCGCGGCGTAGAGCCTGGACTTCTTTGAGCGCCCCAATCTCTTCGCGCAAAGCTTTGAACTCCTCCGAGTTTTGCGCGTAGCCTAAAGGCCTATTCCCCAAAACCAGCGCAAGCAAGCTTGCCGTAACAACAAGTTTTTTCATCGTGCTTCTATCCCCCTCTATAAGTTATAATCTGAAAATCTCTGAATCGTAGACTATCATATCATTATGTTATTCTAAACTGGATAACGTTCTGCCCGTCACTTTACTTCATTGCAACACGGATCCCGTTCAGCAGCGACACCCGCGCCTGCTGCAATGCTTGCTTGCCTATCGGACTAGAGGTCGTCTTCAGCAGGTCATCGATCAAAGCCACCTGCTGTTGGACCTGCTCAGCAGACCAATCCGCTGAGGCTACGTCTTGCTCATAGCGTATGTTCAGCCACTCGATGTAATAGCTCTTCCACATCAGAGATCTTCCATCTGCTCCGATTGCACGATTCTCGGCAAGTGGCGTACCGTCGAACATCTTACTCGAAAATTGTAGGCTTTTGCCTTCCAGAGTTTCACCTATCGCTTTCCAGGCGCGGTCTGGGATTTGTCCTGTCCGCACTAAGTTGACCAGTGTATCCCTTGCTTGCGGGTAGTCTACCGTTGTTTGGGCCAAGACTTGCAGCGGCAGTACGGGATTTTCTACTGACACACTGGAAGTGTTGGCTAAGGCTGTGACGCTCGGAATACCCGCGCCTTCCGACAGACTTGCGAGAGCAATCAGGGCATATTCTCCCCAGCGTGGGACCGATCGTTCAAGCACAGCAACAGCCTGTGGCCCACCATACGTGCGCAGCAGATCAAAGAACGGACTCACATCCGGTGCATCCTTGGTCGGCAACTGCTCTGTCGATTGCAACGCAGTGCCAATCGCATAAATCACCTCTTCCTTGTGTACCTCAGGCTCCTGTTTTTCCACCCCGCGTGCGAGCATAGCCATCTCGATGGGATCCTTGGTCTGTTGAATTTGTTCCAGCGACGTTGCCAGTGCCGCGCCTCCACCAAGCTTTAATAACGTGTCAATTACTGCCTGGCGCAAGGTCCGGTACCCAACTCGCTCTCCGCCACTCAGCTTCGCGAAGTTGACATCTTCGCCTTGACGCAAAAAATCACGGATCGCGGGAATGGCTGTCATACCTTTTTTCTGCAGCGCAGCCAACATTCCTTGGATGGTCGCAGCCTCCTCGGCTGAGATCTCTTTCATAGCCTTGACCTTCGATACCAGCACATCCAGTTCCCACACAGGGTGTGTGGATTCGGGCTGTTGTGCGGTGGACACTGCGTGTTTTTCATTTGACGAGCGATCCCCAGGCTCGACGCTTTGTGTCTGTCGCGCCAACACAGAGTGTGAATTCACAGGACTACGGGCCGGGGTTTTCTTACGTAAGAGGAGCGGTTGTGATTCTTTAGCGGATTGTTGAAGTGCAGGTTCTTCCCACTGCGTGGTCGCCAAGGCCCACCATGAGCTAGGAGCGTAGTGCAAAGATAGCCACAGGCCAACGATTCCCAGAAAAAGTGGGCGTTTCGACCTCACTTTTGGCCGTGGTTTGAGGTTTAATTCCCCTTGTCTGCTGTACGTTGTCGGCATGAATTTTCTCGCTCCACCAAAGCCAGAAAAAATGGGAGACTCTGGTCGAGTCCCCCATGTATTATAGTGAAAGTTGGTTAGGTGCGCTGGTGCACCCAACGGTTAGGAGGTTTTCGGATTGATTATTAGTACACGCACTGGTTTACTCCACCGACGCTCTGGCACTTCCCCTGGCATTGCCCCTCGCCCTGATCTGGAGAAGTAACAAGACAGTCGCCGTCCCCGGTGCAGAAAACGGTCTTCACACACTCAGAAGGATCAGACGACGGTGACTGTGAGGGGTAGGAGCACACGTCGATAAGGGATGCGGTGGTAGGGAGATCGACTGTTTGCACGCAACACTGGACCTGAGTATCCTTCGTAAGGCAATCCTTACCTGAACAAGTATTCGCTTTTCTTCCTGTGACCCCGGCAAACGGATCCAGTACTGACTGGACACCAAAACAGCTCGACTGCCTCCCCGTAACCAACGTAGCGCCGGTGCAGTTGAACTCCTTCGTGTTCGTACAGGAATACAACCGCGGGCTCTGCGCGGCCTGGGTCACCGGATTGCTGCCGGTAACGGTGACACAAAGCGCGAAGTTGACCAGCTTATCGCCGTCGGTATCGTACAATGCACAGGCGTCGCCAGTATTGCTCCCGCTCCAAGCCGTATCATCCCATTGCCAGGTCAGGCTGGTGCCAGCACACGAAGCACCTCCAGGACTCAGGCAGAAGTTCGTAAGATCCTTTTGCCCGACCGCATCGTCTGCACGGCCAATGTCTTTTTTACAGCCAGGATCTGATGATGGACCGTTGCCGCCTGTACACAGACCACTTTGACAGGTGTCATTCAGCGTACACGAAATTCCGTCGGCACAGGAACTGCCATCGGTCTTCACAGGATTGGAACAGACGCCAGTACTCGAAGCACACGTCCCTGCGGTATGACACTGATCCAAGGCCGCACACACCACCGGGTTGCTCCCTACACAGTCCCCGGCTCCATTGCACTTGTCCGTCTGCGTACACGCATTGTCGTCGTTGCACGACCTTGTATTCGCAGAAGGCGGGTTGGAACATACGCCAGTTGTCGTGTTACACATGCCTGGATCGTGACACGGATCTGACGTTGGACATACCTTCGGGGTGCCACTCGTACACGTACCACTTTGACAGGTATCACCCTGTGTG
>JAYVFX010000723.1:0-3261 GCA_043772795.1 Deltaproteobacteria bacterium | reverse complement strand
TTCGGGGAGCGCTGGAGAAAATCGGTGTTGAACCCCGCTTTGCCCAACGGCGCGAATACAAAAACGCCATGAACATGTTTACGGAACGAAAATTCACTGGACCACATCGGGAAGCAACACAGAAAGTGATGGATTCGCAATTTGGGCAGATCGTCAAAGGGATCGCGACGGCACGTGGGCTGAGCGAAGAGGCTGTCCGCGCGCTTATTAGCAAAGGCCCTTTGTCCGGACAACAGGCACTCGAGGGAAAACTCATCGATGGGCTAATGTATCGAGATGAAGTAGTGGCAAAGCTGAAAGAGAAAAAAGGTGGAAGTATTAAAGCGTTATCGTTGGTAAAGTACTTAACGCGAGCAGGACGTCCGCATGACAGTGGGAAAACGATTGCGCTTATCTATGGGGTTGGGGCGGTGCAACGTGGAAAAGGCGGGTATGACCCAATGTCAGGAAATGTGAGTATGGGGGCAGACTCGGTGACAGCAGCGTTTCGTTCTGCCATTGAAGATAAAGAGGTCAAAGCCATCCTGTTTCGTATCGATAGCCCTGGTGGGTCGTACGTTGCTTCTGACACAATCTGGCGTGAGACCCTACGCGCGAAGGACGCTGGTAAACCTGTGGTCGTGTCGATGGGAGATGTGGCCGGGTCGGGTGGGTACTTTGTCGCAATGGCGGCGGATAAGATTGTTGCGCAACCTGGGACGATCACCGGCTCGATCGGTGTCCTCTCTGGTAAGATGCTGACAAACGGTTTCTGGGACAAGGTCGGTGTGACCTGGGATGAAGTGCACACCAGTGATAACGCGTTGTTATGGACAAGTCAGCATGATTATACGCCAACGCAATGGGCGCAATTTCAGTCCTCGCTTGACCGTATTTACGAAGACTTTACCAGTAAAGCCGCACAAGGAAGAAATCTTCCCAAAGAGAAGATTCTTGCTGCTGCGAAGGGCCGTATCTGGACCGGAGAAGATGCAAAAGCGTTGGGCTTAGTCGACGAACTCGGCGGATTTCCTGTGGCCTTACGTCTAGCAAAAGAAGCAGTGGGATTGGCGGAAGGAACGGCGGTTCGGCTCGAAGTCTTCCCACGACAGAAGTCAAGCTTTCGGCAAGCGCTGATGGAGCGCATTTTTGAAGAGGAGGAGGATGATAAGACGGAAGAAGAAGCAGCAACGCCTACTGCGGTGCTTGTCCACAGTATGCAAAAACTTCAGCCGTTGTTCCACCTTGCTCACAGGTTGGGTTTTGGTTCAGGCTCTGAGGTATTGAGCATGCCGGAAGTTGAGCCTGTGCAGTAAATGCGAAGCAATACCTATGAACGAATACGGCCACACCGGCGCAGCATTCTATGATTTCTACTCTCTCGGTTTAGAGGGAGACGTGCAGTTCTATATTGAGGAAGCACGTAAAGCCGGTACGCCGATGCTGGAGATCGGCTGTGGGACAGGGCGCATTCTCTTGCCGATTGCCCAAGCGGGAAGCTCGGTGGTTGGTCTTGATCGTTCTCCGGAAATGCTTACTCTCTTACGTCGTAAACTTGCCAAACTTTCTCCTGATGTCCAGGCACGCGTCGAACTCGTCGAAGGCGACATGCGCGATTTTTCATTAGATCGCCACTTCAGTCTGATTACGATTCCCTATCGAGCCTTCTTGCACTTATTGACACCAAAAGCGCAACGTCAAGCACTTGAATGTATCCGTGAACATTTGGCCGCCGACGGACGCCTGATACTCAATATCTTTGATCCTAACCTTGAAATGATTGCGTCCTATCTGGGGCCGACAGGATCAGGTCTCAAACGGGACAGCGACTTTATCCATCCGGAAACCGGGAATCAGGTCATTGTCTGGTACACTGGTCAGTATGACCCTGAGGTCCAGCTCCTCAATGCGTATTTCATCTTTGAAGAGATCGACAATGCCGGGAAAGTACTCCAGAAGACATACAATCCCCTCAGTCTTCGGTATGTTTACCGCTACGAAATGCGTTATCTGTTAGAACTGAGCGGCTATAAGATCGAAGCTTTCTACGGTGATTTCCAACGCGGCCCTTTTCGCTACAGCGGGGAGCAGATCTGGATTGCGCGAAAAATCTAGCTCTTTTTCTTCGACCATACTTTAAGTCTGTACGTAAGCTACGATATAAGTAGGCAACGACTCTGCAACCTGGGGGTTGGGGAATCTTCTGCAGAGTTAAAAGAGGTCGGAGTGACGGATGGAAAGGGCAAGTCGTTCTACTACTGCACTAACTGCGAACAACAGATTTCGACACTGGCAACCGGCGTCTGCCCATTGTGTAATTCACTAGCTGTTATGCCTGTCGGATGGGATCAGGTATCAACACAGGAGCGAACCGACTGGTTCAAGCGTATTCATGGTGGGCGACGAAGTACGTCTGCTCGTACAACGCCGCCCCACAGTGAGCCACAGATACGAGACAAATCTGGAATATAGCACGCCTGGGCCCGTTCATGTGCAAGCCCAGGCGTGCAAGTTACAGGGATACTACGCCGCAAGCCGTCGGCTGCCTTGTGTGACTGGAATCTCCGGATTCATGGCAAAACGTAGCTTGGGAAGGTCGGTATCACAGCGACAGAACGTCGCATGCATGGGATTGGTGCATTGCAACTTCCCATCAGCTCCCCAGGCGTCTGACTGTAAAGAGAGGAGACGCGGCTTCCCCCGTTGGGCGTTATGGAAAACGTATTCTGGATCAATCTGCACAATCAACGATGTCTCCTGACCGTTTTCAACAGCACGCGCCAGATGGAGACTGTCTAGATACGTAACGTCACTACCGGATACATATTCCGGGTTCTCTAGCTCCATATCAAGAATTGTGTGTTCCCCGCGCACGACTTTCCCGAGTACGCGATCGTGACGTGATTGGAGGGTTATGGTGCCAGGGCTAACCGAAAATCCCCACCGTGCTCGTAGTTCGCTCGCTGCCTTCTCTGAGTCGGTATATGCGCCCAGAAGATAGCCACGCGGTCGGATGCCGGCACGTACTACAAGTCGGACTTGAGCCAGCATAAACGGGCCAACTGGGCTGGTAGGAAAGCGAGCGACCGACAGAGCAGCATACGGCGGAATACTGGGGTGCAAAGCGGGCGGAACCAGCCACTCTGCTGGTCCTTCGACGACTTCGAACGCGAGGTGGAGAATTTCTGCATTCTTGAGCTCCCACGCGTCTGTGTCGAATCCGCTCATGAGCGGGGCGCGCGCAGCAGCCGTCTGCACATCTTGTTTGCCAAAGAGTGGCAT
>JAYVFX010000722.1:0-5921 GCA_043772795.1 Deltaproteobacteria bacterium | reverse complement strand
GTGAACCGTGGTGTTAGCCTGTCAGGGTAGAGTCCATGACGGTGAAGTGTACCAGTGGTCACGCTGAAAATGTAACACTTATTTGCTTACGAAGCCTTAGTACTCATAGTGAGACTCCTGTCGCGACGAGTCTTTACCTACCTCTGAAACGTTTCTGCATGTGGAACGATTTACCACCTACACGATTGGTCAGTTCACCAATCACCACAAAGCCGAATCGTTCATACAGTTGTTTCGCTGGGTTCGTCGCACGAACACTGAGATACACAGCAGAGTAGGAGGCAGCAGCCGCACCGAAGAGGTGTGTCAGGAGTTGCGCACCAATGCCTTTGCCAGTGGATGACGGAACGACGGCAATGGCTAATTCTGGAGTTCCGTCTTCAATAGCGTCACAGTTCTTGTCTGCGCCGACGAAGACCCGTAGCCAAGCAGCACCGAGCAATTGGAGAGTGCCAACCTCGTAGGCGATCACACCAAAGTCGCCAGGTTTACCCCAGTACGTGACATATTTGGGAAGAAAGGGATTGCTTTTCATTGTCTCGATGGAACCTTCAGGTTCCTCATCCACGTGGGCTGCGTAATACAACATTTCCCATAAGAAAGGCTCATCAATGAGGAACACTGGACGGAACCGACAATTCATAAGATCCTCCTATCGAATGAAAAAAGGGCTGCGACTTTCACTGCAGCCCTTCAAAAAACAGAAAGGCCGCAGAGAGTTTGCTTCGCCTGCGGCCTGTGAACGTTGTCTGTTAGTACAGTGTTTCGCTCAGACGCCGCACAACGAAGCGCTCGTACGCACATGACGGCGAATACGAACGGCTTTGCTTACAGCGAGTCTGAAGGAAACACTTAGTTTCATCGGAAAAACTTATACGTGTGCCGGTCAGCAGAGTCAACTACGTTGAGTCGTGTAATCCTAATGAGAAACAGGATCGTTACGCCAGTTCCTGATGGGTTTCGATAACCCGCGATACAATCCCGTATTCGATCGCCTCGTCTGCACTCAGCCAAAAGTCACGTTCCATATCGCCGAGCACCTTCTTGAGTGGTTGGTCCGTCTGTTTGGCAATGACGCGAGCAATACGTTCTCGTGTCCGCAGAATTTCTTTTGCCTGGATGGCGATGTCCGTTGCCGGTCCACCTGCTCCACCACCAGGCTGATGGATCATAAAGCGTGTGTTCGGTAGACAGACGCGTCGATCCTTCGGTGCCGCAAGAAAGACATGGGTTCCAGCGCTGGCCACCCAACCGGTGCCAACCGTCGTCACCGGTGCGCGTACGAATCTGATCATGTCATGGATTGCATCCCCGGACTCCACATGACCTCCGGGTGAAGAGATAAGGACGTTGATGGGCGCATCCGATTCCTGAGTGAGGGCAATCAGTCGCTCGCAGGTCGCGCGCGCGACGGAATGATTGATCTCACCGAAGACAAGCACAAAGCGAGATTTAAAAGAAAGCTGCTCCGTCATACTCTCGGCTCTCTCAATCTTCTCTGGCTTATCTTCCTTTGTCTCCATCCAATGCTTCATAGACTTTCCTTTCGATAGAACAAACTGTTACAAATTTTTGAACGCTGCATATAGTGGATGATTCCACTTTTTCCGGCAAGGTAACCACATTGCAGTTCCAACACCATAAACGCTTCTTCAAGAAGCTCATACTCGTAACGGATACCATTCCTCCTTCACCCTATTCCCCATCTGTGGCCGTTTCCACCATCCTAACTAGTGGTCACTAATTTATTCCCTCCTGATTTTTCAAGAGGTTAGGCGGCGTGAGATGGAGCAAGCGGCGGAATTTTTGGGCGCGGGTGGTCAGCCGACCGAGGCGAATGTGGCGAATTGTCGCTGCGTTGTGGGCCAAGATCGCCATCGTGACTTCCACACACGCCCCGTGCCAGCCTTTGTCGCGCAGCTGAGCGGCCCCCCGGCTCAGTAGGCTGGCAATGATACTTTCCACCACCGGGCGGCTGTAACCGGCCGCGCAGGCCAACTGCACTTGGCGGGGGGTACGTTTGCGGTGCAACCCCGCGGCGGTGAGCAGCGGATGGACCGCCTCTGGGGTCGGCGTGGGCGAGAGCGGCTCGACTGTGCGAGGGATACCGACAGTGAGGATTCCACGGGCGAGCAGCGCGAGACCCGGAATCCAGGAGTAGAAGACTGGATTCCCGCCTGCGCGGGAATGACGGATGGGGATGCTGCCGCTGTTTCTGCTTATTTGCTGAGTGCGCAGCACTCTGGGCGATTCGCAACGACTTATTTCCTTAAACTTTCTAGACATACTCTAAGACAGCCTCGGGACTTTCGGAAGGTCTGGATTCATACAATCCCAGGGTTGGGCGCGTGCAGTGAAAATGTCTTGGGTCGGTCGGAAACCACTTGGGTGATCCAAACTGCCAACGCGGATCGTCACGATGTCAGTCCGGGATTCGGGTCGGCCAAAGAGCGACGATCCACATTCAGCACAGAAAGCCCGCCTGGTTTTGCTGCCGCTGTCGGCCGTGACCGCAAAGTAACCGGGAGTTCCTTGCCGCAGCATAAACCCCGCCGTAGGCACTCCCACGATAGGAGCGTACGCTCCACCTGTTTCGCGCTGACAATCTCGGCAGTGACAATTAATCGAGAAGAGGGGCTCTCCAGTACTCTCATAGCGAATTGCACCACAAGCACAACCACCGGTTAGTGGAAGAATCATGGAAGTATTCTCCTTCGTTAGGGCACTTTCACTGTGTTCGTATCACAGAAATTATTCTTCACCAGAAAAACGTTCCCACGCGGATTGACGGGTAACGCCGAGCGCTTCGCCAATCCGTGTCCACGTAGCGGTATTGTCTCATTGCCCATAGGCGCTGGCATGAACATCAGGACGAAAGCCACCGCGAAACATCCGGACAATCGAGGGCGGCGTCAGCACACAAACGCGTTGCAAAGAGCGGCGGGATATTTCACTGCGTGCGTATCCGTCAAACGACCACTGCAGTAACTGTCGGTTCCATAGTAGATAGGCAATCGTATCGAGCTCGATCATGGCGCCATCTGGGACATTGTGGAATTCGTCCTCATAGGTGACTTTCCCCCCACCCTTTCGCACCCGTTCTCGATGCAGGATCGTATCGATCTCAGTAATCCGCGGAGTAACGGAGAGTGCCGCCGAGGGATTCGCGGTAACCCATGCGGTTTTGAATTGGTTAAACCGCTCGCGGCGGCATGCTGCGCATGGGCGATGACCTGCAGCAAAGGCAGTCGCTTCATCAAGAAAGAACAGTTCAGTCCAACTGCCGGGACGCATGATCGGTCGCCACCAGCCTTTCCACTCTAGCCGACACGTAATCCACGCTTTCGCTTTCCACGGCGCCACGATTTCCTGAGCGGCATTGTGGATGACACCACGATTCCCTAGCAAGGTTCCGCGCGCGGGAACCGCGTGCAGTTGCCCCCACGGGTCAACCCGATTTCGGTGAGGAAGTGATCGCCGCATCCTCCGTCGTATTACGGGAGCGTCTTTAACGCCTGCAGAATCATGTCGTTGGTCGCGCGGACTTTGTAATCAACTTCGACAAACTTCCAGCGCACGACTCCTTGTTTGTCGATCACATAGGTCGCGGGATGTGGCCAGCCTTTGCTCGTGGGATTGAGTAACCCGTAGCGGTCGATCACACGATGATTGGCATCTTCCAAGAGAGGAAAGTCGATCGTGATCGGCCCCGTCCGTGCGCCAGCGTTTGCGCGAGTGTCTTTGTCACTCGGCTCTTGTGCCAGCAACGTCAGCAGTTTTTTGGAATCTTCGTGAGGATCGATACTCACTGCGAGAATTTGCGTCTTGTCTTTGGCGAGTAAGTGCGTCAGCTCTCCGAGCTGCGTAACGCAGTATGGTCACCAATGGCCGCGATAGAAAACTAGGATGATGGAGTTTTTTCCACGAAATTGAGAGAGCGTGATCGGCGTCCCGGTTTCCGCTTCGAGCGTGAAGTCAGGAGCTGGGTCGCCTACGTTGATACGTTCAAGGTCGGTAGGGATGAGCCCATCGCCATCGATAGGACCAAGGGCGGCAACAAGCACCGGGTAGATCCCAGTAGTCAGGAAAGCCACCACGATGACGAAGGAGCGAATTCCTGTGATTGACCAGATTCGATACAAACGCTCTGTGATATTTTTCACGAGCCCTCCTCTTCAGATATCCCACCTTAACCCGGAGAATATGAAGAGCATCATACGCGAGAGACCGGTACAGTACACCCACCCACAAACCGTAAGATTTTATACTGTAGCGTCGCTAAATCAAACCACACGAGATTGGCACAGTCGCCGCCCGGTGCTCAAGCACCGGGCTCAACGAACAAAGGGGACTGAAGTCCCCTCAGAGCCTGGTTGACCAGGCTTCGTACCGTGAGCCCGACGATTCATCGTCGGGCGGAGGCAGGGGACAACAAGTGACGAAGTGTACGAATCTTCTCTGGTTTGATTTAACTTGTCTTCTCTGTCGCAGCGACTTTGCTCTCGATCTGCACAAGATAATCCATCGCTACTGCCTCGGCTTCAGCCCGTGGTGAGAAAGTTGGTGTGGTGAGTTGCGTCCGCAACCTATGGTACAAAGTGACGGCTGCCTGTAACCCCGTGACACACGCCAAACTGTCATATGCAGCCGTCGTGCGAATTAAATCGTCAAGATACGGGCGGGCCTCGGTTTCAACTTTCCTGACGCCTGAGGGTCGTGCTCCCTGCGCTAACAACGCCAGTGGACCAAGCACGAGCAAACGAAGAAAGGCAAGCGAATCGTGCGCTTCCAGTAGCTCGCCACGACCGATCTTCGCGGCTGTATAATGCACCCACGTCCAGAACCGTTCCTCAATCCATTGCATGCCAGGTGTAGGGTACACCGCTTCAGACTTACTGAGGACAGTCGTCAACTGGCCATCTCGTTCCCACAAGATAATAGGATCTTCCACTCGATGCGCAGTATCCGCTAAGGAGATGAATTTCAAATCAACATGCAGTAGTGGTGGACCATAGAGGCAGATCAGCAGCCGAGGTTCTCCCACATGTTCTCCGGTGAAAGCTGCCAAAAGCGAACCAAGCGTTGACGCGATCTGGTGACGCTCTTGCATAATCTGCGGCACCACAGATGGACTTACGGCAATGACGAGATCCAGATCACTGTATTCGTCCATCCCACCAGTGAGAAACGAACCTCCGGCAGCAACGGCAACGATCCGTTCATCTGCTTGAAGACGTGGGAGCGCCTCCTTCAGAAATGCAGCGTGCAGTGCGGGAAGATCACTTTTCCGTTCGATGTGATGAAAATAGGACTGAATCATGGTATCGGTCTCCTAAGATTGTCATAAAGACCGCCTGGTGCTCAAGCACCAGGCTCAGTCGACAAAGGCGGCTGAAGCCGCCTGAGAGCCCGGTTCACCAGGCTTAGTAAGATTAGCCCGACGCTTGAGCGTCGGGTGGAAGCTGATACCTTCATCACGCTGGGACGAGAGCGGCCCGTAACAGATGAGAATTGGACAAGCGGAGAATGCATTGATGCCAAACGTTACTGAACACTACGAAAATCTTCTCGCTGGACACTACTCCTGGTTGTTTGGCGGCTTAGAAGCGAAGGTAGAAGAGAATCGCAAATTCTTTGACGCGCACGGCATCAAGTCAGGAAAGAACCACGTTGCAGTCGACCTTGGCTGTGGTTCCGGGTTTCAATCCATTCCGCTAGCCCGACTAGGGTTTCGTGTTTTCGCCTTGGATCTTAGCCCCACTCTCTTATCTGAGTTGACTGCCAACAAAGGCGACCTTCCAATAGAAACAATCCAAGACGACTTATTACTCCCCTTTCGGTCATTTTTAGTCACCCGCTGTGAATTAGTGGGGCAGCGGGCGGGGCATAGACTGACTCTGGAATGCCCAATGCTTGCAGGA